>JAQNCU010000169.1 GCA_029077775.1 Acidocella sp.
CCGTCTGGATATTTTCACCCTGGATCGTCGTTTTGAAAATTGTCTCGGCAATTTATGAGAACAAAACAGAAACATAAGAATGAAAAAGCCGCTGTATTTTTCTGCATGTTTCCCACCGGCCAGGGTCCCGCGTCCCTGATTCTCTTTGACGGGGAGGGCTACTCATGATAGTGGGAGAGAAACCCATGAAAGCCCATATAGTGGTGGAAGGTGTCGCCTCGCATCCTGATGAGTCAGTTTTTTGGCAACCATGAGAACCGGCTAGACGCCAAGGGGCGGGTTTCCGTCCCGGCCAGTTTTCGCGCGGCCATGAAAAGTGATCTGAGCACCATCGCGCTCATCCTGCGGCCTTCTTACATCTCAGGCTGTATCGAAGTCTGGCCGCAGGCAGCCTATCAGAGGTGGCAGACCACGCTCGACGCGCTCGATCATTTCGATCCCAAGCGCGAGGCGTTGGCCACCTTGCTTTACAGCGAGGCCTGGATGGTCGAGACCGACAAAGAGGGACGCATCATGATCCCGGGTGAGTTGGCCGCCTACGCTGGTTTGAAAGACGCTGTCAATTTCATGGGGCGCGGTGATCATTTCCACATATGGGAACCACATGCCGGCGCGGCCTTCCGCAAGGCATCGCGTGCCATGGCTCCAGGTTTCGCCCCACAGGCCATCCCGGCGTGAGTGCATATTCCCACATTCCGGTTTTGCGCGCCGAAGCCGTGGCGCTGCTCGCGCCCCGGGCCGGGGCGCGCTACCTTGATGCGACCTTCGGCGGTGGCGGCTATGCGCGCGCCATTCTGGATATGGCTGATTGCACCGTCTATGCCATCGACCGTGACCCCGCGGCCATTGCGCGCGGCATCGATATCGCTGGTTTCTATCCCGGCCGTTTGAAATTATTTGAAGGCAGGATCAGTCAAATATCAAATATCTTAGGGACGGAAGGTGTAGCCGCGCTCGATGGCGCGGTGTTCGATCTCGGGGTATCTTCGTACCAGATCGATGACGCCGCCCGTGGTTTCTCGTTTCGCCAAAACGGTCCTCTGGATATGCGTATGGGTGCAACGGGCATCACGGCGGCCATGCTGGTTAATACGGCGTCCGAATCGAAACTTGCTGATATCCTGTATGAATTCGGGGAGGAAAAAGCTTCCCGCCGAATCGCCAAAGCGATTATCGAACGTCGGCGTCTTGAAAGATTTGAAACAACGGCGGATCTCGCCGGCGTGATTCGGAGTGTCGTGAGACCGGATAAATCAGGTATCGATCCTGCAACCCGCAGCTTCCAGGCGCTGCGCATCGCCGTGAATGACGAGCTGGGCGATATCGAGGCCGCTCTCACCCAGGTCGTGCAAATGCTGGCACCTGGCGCGCGGCTGGTCGTGGTGAGCTTCCAATCGCTTGAGGACCGAATCGTCAAACGTTTTTTTGCATCGGCTTCGGGTCGCGCTTCGCAAGGTTCGCGGCATGACCCGGCCAGCCTCCGAACCGCGCAAGCACCGCAGTTCAAATTGCTCACCAGCCGCCCGGTATCCGCCAGCGCCGCTGAATTGCGCGCCAATCCACGTTCCCGCAGCGCCAAACTCCGCGCCATGGAAAGGCTCGCCGCATGATCCGCCCGGTCACCTTGCTGACCGCGCTCATGTTCGTGGTCTCGGGCGCTTACATGTTCGTCGTCAAGCACCACGCCCAGGTACTGAGTGACCAGATCGCGTCCACGGACCAGGCCACCAGGCTTGATTTGCAGCGCGTCAGGGTATTGCAGGCGCAATGGGCGCTAGAGGTCGATCCGTCCCGGCTCGCCCAGTTATCGGCTGAATTCACCACCTTGCAGCCCATGACCCCGGCGCAGCTTGTTACACTCGCATCGCTTGAAAAACGGCTCCCCCCGCCTGGCAGTCCGCCGCCCGCGCTAAACCCTGAAACCCCGGCGCCGCTGGCACCACTGGCCACACCGCCGCCGTTGGTCACCGCGCGCGCCAATCAGCCGCGCCCCGCTGCACAAAGGATGGCTCCCATCTCCCGCCTCGCATCGGCAGCTCCACTCTCCAGCGTCGAGTCATTGCTTCACAATCTGCCACCTGTGGCCCGTGTCTCACACGCGCCGCGCCCGCTTGTCATTCGGACAGACGTTGCGGATCGTAACCGGGGCAGACCGGGGGCACCGCCAGCCTCTCGCTTATATGTGTCTCAGTCGGTTGCCCCGCGCGCTTTGGCTGTGCGCGACCCCATTACCCCCCATCTGGTCATCGCACGCACAGCCCAGGCGGCGTCGGGTGAAACGCCCATGGATGGCGGCTCGATGCTTGGTATGGCGCAGACCATGTCGCCCTCGGGCATCGGCAATTGACACTGAACCTGCATCCAGACCCGCCACCGCCCGCGCGTCGGCGTGGTGCGCCAGACCGTGGCGCCGTGCCTCTGATGGAGCATGTCCGGGTAACCACGCCTGAACTGGACCAGCGCGCAACCATTGAAAAGGCGCGTGTTCGGTTATTGGTTGGGGCAGGTTTATTCACCTGCCTCTTTGCGGTGCTGGCGTTGCGCCTCACCTATGCCACCATTTTGCACCCCATTCTTCCCGCCCCGGCGCAAATCGCGGCGATGCAGCCTGTTCTCGATGTCACCCCGCCGCCACCCGGCCGCGCCGATATCACCGACCGCAACGGCACCATTCTCGCCGTATCCCTTCCGGGGGCCGAACTTTACGCCGACCCCCGCCAGATCTCAGACCCGATCAACGCCACGGAAAAACTTGCCGCCGTCCTGCCCGGGCTTGACGAGAACACGACCGCACGCAAACTCGCCTCCGCGAAAGACTTTGTCTACCTGGACCGGAAACTCACCCCACCTGAGGAACTCGCGGTTAATGCCCTGGGTATCCCCGGCGTATATTTTGAAAATAGCGAAACACGTCACTACCCCGACGGCGATCTCGCCTCCCACATCCTGGGCGGCGTCACGGTGGGTGGTAATGGCATTGCCGGTGTCGAAGACTATTTTAACAAACGCCTGAATTCCAACCCCGCACCTCTGGTCTTGTCGATCGACGCAGGCATTCAGAGCATCGTCCATGATGAACTGGCGGCGGCGGTAAAGGAATTTCAAGCGCCCGGCGGCTGCGCCATCGTCATGAACGACCATACCGGCGAGATTTTGGCGATGGTCAGCCTGCCAGATTACAATGTTGCGGATATCAGCACCGCCAGCCATGCCAGCCAATTTAACAAATGCGTCGCCGGTGATTACGAGCCTGGCAGCGTGTTTAAGCTCCAGACCATCTCCATGGCGCTCGATTCGGGCATCATCCATTACTGGGATTATTTCGACACCACGCACCCGTTAAAAGTCGGGCGCTTCCAGATTACAGATTTCGAGCCCGCGCATAGCTGGATGGCCGTACCGCAGATCCTCAACGTGTCCTCGAACATCGGCGCTTCCCGCATCGCCACCATCCTGGGCCCCAAAATCGAACAAGAATGGCTGGCAAAGCAGGGCTTTTTAAAACCTTTGAACATCCAGCTTCCCGGCCCGCCCGCGCCGGAATATCCACCGCTGAATGATTGGGGGCTCGCAACCACCATGACGCTTTCATTCGGCGCGGGTATTTCGGTCAGCCCTTTGCAATTGGTCACGGGGGTCTTGCCGGTCGTCAATGGAGGCATTCGCTATCAGCCCACGTTGCTCGCGGTGGACCCAAACGGCCCCCAGCCGGTGGGCGTCAGGGTGATGAAGCAGAGCACGTCTGACATCATGCGTAAGCTCATGACCAATGTGGTACTCTCGGGTACCGGTACATTCGCCGCCGTTCCCGGCTATGTGGTCGGCGGTAAAACCGGCACCGCCCAGGTCGTTGGGCCGAATGGCCGGTATCTGCTGCACACCAACAACGCGTCTTTCATGGCGGCCTTCCCCATGCAGGACCCGCAATATGTGGTTTACGTTCTGGTCTTGCAGCCCAAGCCAGATGCCACGACACATGGCTTCACGACCGGCGGGTACATCGCCGCCCCCACGGTCGCCCGCGTGATCGCGCGGATCGGCCCGATGCTTGGGGTGCTGCCCGCAACCGGAGACCAACTCGCGGCACTTGAATCTCAACTCACCATTCCGCTGGAGCCCACAACCCCGCCTGGGGAGACAGCCTTGGGGCCACAAAACCCCCTCCCGCGTGATGCCAACGCCTATGCTTATGAATTATTGGGGGAAAAACCACCGCCCGGCAGCTTCGACTCCGCGGAACGGCCAGAGGCGCGGTTATCCGCCATCGCGGCTCGTCCCCTCCACCGCAAAGGCGCGATCCATCCATCACTGGTCAAGCGCCAAAATCTTGCGGGCAGCCAGCTTGCGGAGCAGTGAATTGAACAATGTCAGTGGCATCACGGCTGATAGCCGGGCCGTCCGCCCGGGATTTCTGTTCGCCGCCCTGCCGGGTGCAAAGCATAACGGCAGCCGGTTCATCGCTGAGGCCGTGGCCAGGGGTGCCGTCGCGGTTCTGGCCCCTGAGGGCACAATCTGGCCGCCCGGCGTGCCGCCGCGCCCCATGTTCTGCATCCCTGAGCCCCGCGCGCGGTTGGCTGAACTCGCCGTCGAACTGGCCGGTAAAATGCCAGAACGCCTGGTCGCGGTGACCGGCACCAACGGCAAAACCAGCACCGTCGATTTCCTTCGCCAAATCCTACAACTTTCAGGCCGGCAGGCGGCATCGCTCGGCACGCTGGGTGTCATCGCCTCCGGGGTGCCGACGTCAGACTCTCTCACCACGCCCGACCCGGTAACCTTGGCCAACACACTGGCGATGCTCGCCACCAAGCAGATCACCGATGTCGCGCTTGAAGCCTCGTCGCACGGCATCACCCAGCACCGCCTCGACGGGCTTCGCTTTGCCGCCGCCGGGTTCAGCAATCTCACCCGCGACCATCTGGATTATCACGGCTCGATGGACGCCTACCGCGACGCCAAATTGCGTTTATTCAGTCATCTTTTGCCCCGTGGTGGCGCGGCCCTCGCAATGGCCGATCTCGACCCTGAGACCCTGACCCGGCTGACCGGCATCGCCCGGGATCGCGGGTTGGAGCTTCGTCTGGTGAGCGTAACCGAGACCACCCCGCTGCCCGGCGGCCAGCTTGTCCATACTGAGGGAAGGGTGATCGAGCTGCCATTCCCTGGCCGCTTTCAGGGCGATAACGCGGTTCTCGCCGCCGGGCTGGCGCAGGCGATCGGTGTCCGGGACGCGCTATCATACCTGCCCCGGCTGCAAGCCGTCCGCGGCCGGTTGGAGCGCGCGCTTCTGCTGCCCAGCGGTGCGGCGGCTTATGTTGATTATGCCCACACCCCGGATGCCATCGCCCGGGTTCTGGCCGCCTTGCGGCCGCATGCGGCGGGCCGTCTGGTCATCGTGTTCGGTGCGGGCGGTGACCGCGATCCGGGCAAACGCCCGCTCATGGGTGCCCAGGCGGCCCGGTTCGCGGATGTGCTGATCGTGACCGATGATAACCCGCGCCGGGAAAGCCCCGCCGCCATTCGTGCGGCGATTTTGGCGGCTTGCCCCAACGCGCTTGAAATCGCCGACCGCCGCGCTGCCATCGCCGCCGGGCTTGCGGCACTTGGCCCCGGCGATGTCCTCGTGGTCGCTGGCAAAGGCCATGAGCAAGGCCAGATCTTAGCCGACGAGATTATCCCGTTCGACGATGTCGCCGTGCTCCGCGACCTCGCCGGTGCGGCATGAGCCCGCTTTGGGATGCCCGTTCCCTCATCGCGGCCTTAGGCGCCACGGGTGACGGTTTTGACATTAACGGCATCGCGTTCGACACCCGTGCCCTGGCACCCGGCGATC
This sequence comes from Acidocella sp., assembly GCA_029077775.1. Classification (GTDB taxonomy): domain Bacteria; phylum Pseudomonadota; class Alphaproteobacteria; order Acetobacterales; family Acetobacteraceae; genus Acidocella. The sequence goes on from JAQNCU010000169.1 coordinate 5,834, forward strand.
TGTTCATCGCCCTCAAAGGCGAGCGAGACGGCCATGATTTCGTGGCTGAAGCCATATCCAAGGGTGCTGCGGGTGCCCTCGTCTCCCAGGATATGCCGGGCCCGGTCCTGCGGGTGGACGATACACTGCACGCTTTGACCCGTCTCGCCGTGGCGGCGCGCGCCCGTACGAAGGCACGAATCATCGCCATCACCGGCAGTGTCGGCAAAACCACGACCAAGGAAATGCTACGGCGAACCCTCAGCGTGTTCGGCACCGTCCACGCGGCGGAGTCGAGCTTCAACAACCATATCGGCGTGCCGCTTACCCTCGCGCGCATGTCTCCCGCTGCGGATTTTGGCGTCTTCGAGATTGGCATGAACCATCCTGGGGAGATCCAACCCCTGGCCACGCTGGTGCAGCCGGATGTCTCGATCATCACCTGTATCGACCGTGCCCATCTCGGGCTGATGGGCTCCCAGGACGCCATTGCCGTTGAAAAAGCCTCTATATTCGCCCCGTTGCGGTCGGGCGGCGTCGCCGTCCTGCCCGCTGACTCTGCTTACGCCCCCCAACTCGCCGCCGCAGTGCCCGCGGGCGCACGTAAGCTCGTCTTTGGCGTCAGGCAGACTGAAGCAAGGCTCATTGCCGCCGCCAGCACACCTCAATCCTGTGAAATTCACGCGGTCATAGGGGGCGTCGCCGTGCGCCTGCGGCTCGACCTCGAAGAGCACCATGTTGAGCGCGCGGCGCACGCGCTCCGGCGGCGCCATGCCATGATCGGGCAGACCCTCGGCGAGGTAGCGCACG
>JAQNCU010000170.1 GCA_029077775.1 Acidocella sp.
CGCGGGCACCGGGTTTGCCGCGCGGTACAAGGCACTCGACCCGGTGATCGAGAGCGATTTCGACCTGTCGGTGATCGGGCAGAACTCTGTGGGGTTTTTATGGGCAACTCTGCCGCCCACGCAGCAACAGGAGGTCTCGGCGCTGTTCGCGCAGTTTACGGTGGCGAGCTATGTCAGCCAGTTTTCGGGCTATGCCGGGCAGAAATTCGTGCTGCTGCCGACCGAGAAAACCCTTGGCGCGCGCAAAATCGTGGAGACGCAATTGGTCTCGAATGATGACTCGGCGCCGGTTGAGCTAGATTATGTGGTGGCGGATGGAGCCGGAGGCTGGAAGATCACGGATATTTTGCTGAACGGAACCATAAGCCAGGTGGCGGTCCATGCGTCGGATTTCAGCGGGCTGGTAAGCTCAGGCGATGCCTCGCAGTTAATTGCGGCGTTGAAGAGCAAGATCGCGACGCTTTCAGGGGGGCAGGCAGGGTCTGCCGGCAGTTGATGTCATGAACGCGGCAAGGCGGCGGGCAAGCCTCTGTGGCGATTTCTCGTTCGATTTCATCTCTTGGGAATGAGCATACTGGCCTGGATCGCGGGGATTTTCGCGGCAGCCGGTATAATTCAGCAATCGGTCGGTACCTGGCTGATCGAACGCTTCTGTGCTTTGCCGGTTGCATCACCACCATTGGCTTTACCGCCGGTGTCCATTCTCAAGCCCCTATGCGGGACGGAGCCGTTGACCGAACTGGCCCTGGAATCATTCTTTCTGATCGAATATCCGGTGTATCAACTGATCTTCGGGGTGCAGACCGAAACTGATCCGGTGGTGGCGGTGGTGGAGCGGCTGCGGGCGCGCTACCCGGCGCGGGATGTCACCCTGATCGTCGATCCGGCGCTGCATGGCACGAACCGTAAAATATCTAACTTGATCAATATGATGGTGGCGGTACGCCATGATGTGCTGGTGATGTCGGATGCCGATATCCATGTGCCGCCGTATTTTTTGCACCGGGTGGTGGCGGCCCTGGCCGCGCCCGGCGTGGGGCTGGTCACGACCCTGTATACCGGGCTGCCGGGGACCCCGCATCTGGCGACACGGATGGGTGCCAACCAGATCAATTACAATTTTCTGCCCGGCGCGCTGCTGGCGAGGCGGCTGGGGCGGCAGGATTGTCTGGGCGTGACCATGGCCATGACCGCCAAAGTGCTGGCGGACATTGGCGGCTTGCAGGCGGTGGCAAATAATCTGGCGGATGACCAGGTTTTGGGGCGGCTGGTGGTGGCGCGCGGCTATCGGCTGACGCTGGCGCAGGTGATCCCGGCGACAACCGTGCCGGAGAAGGATTTTGCAGCACTCTTCAGGCATGAATTGCGCTGGGCGCGCACCATCCGCGCCCTGGTCCCCCTGCCTTATGCGGCCTCGGCCTTGCAAATGTCGATTTTCTGGGCCGTGATGGCGGCGTTGGTGTCAGGCGGGGCGTGGCTGGCATGGATGTTGTTTGTGATAACGCTGCTGGCGCGATATGCTGCGGCGCGGCGGTTGGATAAGGCTTTAAAGCTTGCTAAATCAGGTGATGCGTGGCTTTTCCTGGTACGTGACCTATGGTCCGCGTTGATATTCGTGGCGAGCTATTGCGGAGACACCGTGGATTGGCGCGGCCAGATCATCCGGGCGGATTCGGGTGAGTTGCCAGCGTTGACGGAACAAAAACATGTTTGAGCCAGAAAGATTGATGAAATGTTAAAAACCCTGTTCCTGCAACCGCCCTCGTTCGATGGTTTCGATGGGGGTGCCGGGTCGCGGTATCAGGCGCGGCGCGAGATTAAATCTTTCTGGTTCCCAACCTGGCTGGCCCAACCCGCCGCCCTGTTGCCGGATTCGACGCTGATCGACGCGCCGCCCGCGCGGCTGACGATGGCCGATGTTCTGCCGCACGCGAAAACCCATGATTTGCTCGTCATCCACACCTCGACGCCGTCCTTCGCCAATGACGTGAAGGTGGCGGAAGCCTTCAAGGCGGAAAACCCGGACATGATCATCGGGTTTATCGGCGCGAAAGTGGCGGTGCAGCCCGAAGAGTCTCTGGCACGGGCGAAGGTGCTGGATTTTGTCGCCGGAAACGAATTCGATTTTACCATCAAGGAAATCGCCGACGGCAAGCCATTTGCCGAGGTCGACGGCATTATGTACCGCGATACGTCTGGCGCGCTGGTCCGCAACAAGGACCGGGCAATTTTGCACGACATGGACCAATTGCCCTTCGTGACCGAGGTTTACGCCAAGCATCTGCGCGTTGAGGATTATTTCATCGGCTATCTGATGCACCCGTATATCTCAATTTACACGGGGCGCGGCTGCAAGTCGCGCTGCACGTTCTGCCTGTGGCCGCAGACGGTGGGCGGGCATACCTACCGGACCCGGAGCGTGGAGAATGTGATCGCCGAGATCAAACGGGCGATGGCGCTGTTCCCGCAGACCAAGGAGTTCATGTTCGACGACGATACCTTCACCGATGATCTGCCGCGCGCCGAGGCAATCGCGGCGGAATTGGGCAAATTGGGCGTGACATGGTCGTGTAACGCGAAGGCCAATGTTCCGTATAACACGCTGAAAGTGTTGAAGGAAAACGGGCTTCGGCTGTTGCTGGTGGGGTATGAATCCGGCAACCAGCAGATTTTGCACAACATCAAAAAGGGCATGCGCGTTGAGGTGGCCCGGCAATTCACCAAGGATTGTCACGCTTTGGGGATCAAGATCCACGGCACCTTCATCGTCGGGCTGCCCGGTGAGACTCGCGAGACATTGAGCGAGACCATCGAATTTGCCAAGGAGATCAACCCGCACACCATCCAGGTTTCGCTGGCCGCACCGTATCCGGGGACGTTTTTATACGACCAGGCGGTGCGGGAGGGCTGGCTCGATATCGAGCATGCCGAGCTGATCGATGACCACGGCGTGCAGATCGCGCCGCTGCATTACCCGCATTTGTCGCATTCAGAGATCTTCAAATCGGTGGAGACGATCTACCGGAAATTCTATTTCCGGCCCTCGAAAATCTTCTCGATATTGGGGGAGATGATCCGCAGCCCGGAGATGATGAAGCGCCGGTTGCGCGAGGGTGTGGAGTTTTTTGCGTTTCTGAAAGAGCGTAGCGCGGCTTAACCCCAAATCTGGGCGTCTGAGGGCGTGATGTGAACAAAGCGCCGCGCACCTTGGTGTTTTTGCTGACCGAGGACTGGTTTTTTGCTTCGCATTTCTGGGCGCGGGCAAAAGCGGCCAAGGCGGCGGGTTGGCATGTGGTGCTGGTCGCCAGCCCCAGTGAGGCGACGGCGCGGATCAGGGAGACCGGGATCGAGGTTGTGCCTGTGGATTTTATCCGCAGGCGGTTGAACCCGGTGGCCGAGCTTTTATTCGCGTTCAAGCTGGCGCGCATTTACCGGCGGTTGCGCCCGGATGTTCTGCATCATATCGCCCTGAAGCCGATTGTGGTGGGGGGGCTGGCGGCGAGGCTCTCAGGCTGCCGGAAGATTGTGAATGCGCCGGTCGGGCTGGGATTTGTCTTTTCCTCGGATAAGGTTCTGGCGCGGTTGTTAAAGCCGCTGGTGTCAATCGGGCTGCGGCTGATGCTGGCACCGCCGGGGGCGATTACGGTGTTTGAGAACCCCGATGACCGAGAGGCGTTAGCCAAAGAGGGGATGGTGCACTGGGCTTCAACGGCGCTGATCCGTGGGGCGGGGGTGGATATTGATGCGTTCACGCCAGGGCCGGAGCCTGGAGGGGCGATACGGGTGATTCTGATCGCCCGAATGATTAGGGAAAAAGGCGTGGCGGATTTTGTCGCGGCGGCGCGAACCCTGCGCGGGCAGGCTGAGTTTGTGCTGGTGGGCGCGCCAGACCCTGGCAACCCAAACAGCCTCTCTGAGGCCGAACTGAAAGGCTGGGCGGCGGAGGGGTTGGTGAGCTGGCTGGGGCCAAGGCGGGATGTGGCGGATTTACTGCGCGGGGCACATATCGCGGTGCAGCCCTCAACCTATCGCGAGGGCCTGCCGAAATCTGCGCTGGAGGCCATGGCGGCGGGCAAGCCGCTGGTGGCGACGGATATTCCCGGCTGCAGGGAGGCGGTGGTGGACGGGCAGACCGGGTTTTTAACGCCAGCGGGCGATGTGGCGGCCCTGGCAGGGGCGATCAAAACCTTGATCGATGACCCAGCACGGCGCGCGGCTTTTGGCCAGGCGGGGCGGGAACGGGCGGTGACATATTTCGCCGATGGGGTGGTCTGCGCGCAAACGCTGGCGGTATACGAGGCCGCATATGCAGGGTTGAAACCGGGGGATGGATGATGATAAAATTTGCAATGGCTGCGCTGCTGGCCTGTCTGGCGGGGAACTTCGCCCAGGCGGAGACCCATATTGGCAGTGTAAGTACCAATTTCCGGCTGCTCGGGCCCAATGACAAGGTGGTGGTGGAGCGTTTCGATGACCCGAAGGTCGCGAACGTGTCCTGCTATGCCTCGTTCGCGCAGACCGGGGGGATCAGCGGCGGGATCGGGGTTGCGACCGATCCGAGCCAGTTTGCCCTGAATTGCGTGGCCCATGGGCCTGTGAGCATTCCCGCGGATTTGCCGCGGAAGGAGCAAATGGGTGTGATTTCAGCGTCGTTTTTGTTCAAGCATTTCATCATCACGCGGATGGTGGACACCCAGGACAACACGCTGGTTTATGTGTTGATCAGCACCAAAATTCTGCATGGCTCACCGGCCAACGCGGTCTCCGCCGTGCCGGCGACGGCGAATTAAGGGCAAGATGCTTATGACCGATATTGTACCGATCCGCCGCGCTTTGATTTCAGTGTCCGACAAAACCGGCATGGTTCCATTCGCCCGCGCGCTGGCGGGTCAGGGTGTGGAAATTCTCTCAACCGGGGGCTCGGCCCAGGCATTGCGCGAGGCCGGGGTGGCCGTGACGGAAGTGGCAGCGCATACCGGCTTTCCCGAGATCCTCGATGGAAGGGTGAAAACACTGGTGCCGCAAATCCATGGCGGGCTGCTAGGCCGCCGGGATCTGCCCGCGCATGTGGCGCAGATGGCGGAACATGGGATTGTGCCGATTGATCTGATCGCGGTGAATTTGTATCCGTTCGAGGCGACAGTGGCGGCGGGTGCGGGGTTTTCTGATTGCATCGAAAACATCGATATCGGCGGCCCGGCGATGATCCGCTCGGCTGCGAAAAACCATGACGCCGTGGCGGTGTTAACCGCCCCCGCGCATTATACTGAGGTGACGGCGGCCGTGATCGCCAAAGGCGGCACGGATTTGGCGCTGCGCAGGCGGCTTGCCCAGGCGGCATTCGCGCGGGTGGCGGCGTATGATACGGCGATTTCCAATTGGTTCGCGCAACAAAATGGCGTGCCATACCCTGAGCACCTGAGCCTGGCCGGGGTGAAGGCGCAGGAATTGCGCTATGGTGAAAACCCGCATCAGAGTGCCGCGTTTTACAAGACCGCGCCTGCGCGTTTTGGGCTGGCGACAGCCAGGCAGATCCAGGGCAAGGAACTCTCTTTCAACAACATCAACGATACCGATGCGGCGTTTGAATGTGTGGCCGCATTCGATGGGCCGAGCATCGTGATCGTGAAACATGCCAATCCGTGCGGGGTGGCGAGTGCACCCAGCCTTGGCCAGGCCTGGGATGCGGCTTTGGCATGCGACCAGGTATCGGCCTTTGGCGGAATCGTGGCGATGAACCGCCGGTTGGATGCGGCCGTGGCGGCGAAGATTGCGACGATTTTTACCGAGGTGATCATCGCCCCGGAGATCGATGAGGATGCCGCCGCGATACTGGCTGCCAAGAAAAACCTGCGGGTGCTGGTGACAGGCGGGATGCCGGATGCGGACATGGCGGGCATGCGCAGTTTTAAGTCAGTCTCGGGCGGATTTTTGGTGCAAACTGCCGATGATGGGCGGATCGGGCCGGGGGATTTGCAGGTTGTGACCAGGCGCGCGCCAAGCGCCGCGGAGGTGGATGACATGATCTTTGCGTTCACCGTGTGCAAGCATGTGAAATCGAACGCGATTGTCTATGCCAAGGCAGGGGCGACCATCGGGGTGGGGGCCGGGCAGATGAACCGGGTGGATTCAGCGCGGATCGCGGCGTGGCGCGGGGCGGCGGCGAAGCTAGATTTTACCGGCTGCGTGGTGGCATCGGACGCTTTTTTTCCGTTCGCGGATGGGCTGGAGGCGGCCATCGCGGCGGGAGCGCAGGCGGTGATCCAACCCGGCGGCTCAATCAGGGATGCCGAGGTAATCGCCGCGGCGGATGCGGCGGGGGTGGCGATGGTATTTACGAATATGCGGCATTTCCGGCATTAGAGCATGCTATGACGAATCGTCGGGGATGTTTGATAGTCCTGGTTATGCAAGCAGGTTGAAACAAAGATCATGTTGATGAATTTGCCCTTCACGCTGCCAGATTGGATGCCACCTTGGGCGTTTCTGGTGCTGGCTTTGCCTGTTTTGCTTTATGCGCTGGCGTTTTTACTGATGCCGTTCAGCGTGTTCGGCGTGAAGGGGCGGATTGAGGCGCTGGAGGCGCAGATCGAGACCTTGCA
>JAQNCU010000171.1 GCA_029077775.1 Acidocella sp.
CGGCGCCTCCCCCCGGACCATCCGTGATCATCTATGCTGGCCAGGTGCCGCGCCCAGCGTGCGGCAGGGCTGCGTCCGCCGCGCGGATGTCACACTCTGTTCGCACTATATTCATTTCTGCGCGCTGAATCGTGAAGTAAGAACGCTCGCATCTGCCGTGCAAAACAGTTAATCTAATACTTTGTTAATATATCGACAACACTACGCCCACCTGACCGCCCCGCCCATCCAGCTTTTATTATTGATCAAAACCGTGAGATTCCATGCTGTTCCCCGCACGCAAACCCACTGATAACGCACCTTTAACCGCCACGCCTCAGGCCACCAGCCCCCAAGCTGTGCCCGCCAGCGCGCGCCCGGCGGCGGTGTCTCTGAGTGACGAACTGGCTTACCTGCAAGATTGGTACGACAGGCGCGTGCCACTGTTGAGCGGCGTTGCACGCATCCGCCAGATCCGTAGGGCCCTGCCGCCGCAGGCGGCTGAATAGCCCTGCCGCCGCAGGCGGCTGAATCGCCCTCCCGCCTGCGGCGGCTGATTAGCCAAACCACCACCGTCGGCATCGCTGCCACCTGGCCGCTGGCAGCGCAATAAGCTTCCATCTGACCATGGGTAGAGCGCCGACAAATTTCACCCTAAAGGCTTGCCGCCGTTCGGATAAGGCGCGAAGAACGGGCCCGCAACAAGGAGCAAGCCACGTCATGATGCTAAATGAAGTCCGGGTCTATCCATCCAAAGCCTCGTTGAAGCGCGAGGACCAGCTGGCCTGGAAGATCGCCGGGGTCGCGGCGGACAAGGTGGCGGTGACCAAGGATGTCACCGCCATGATCATCAACCGCATCATCGACAATGCCTCCGTCGCCATCGCCTCGGTCAATCGCAGACCCGTCGTCTCGGCGCGCGGTGGCGCCCTTGGCCATCCGCGCAAGGGCGGTGCCGCGCTGTTCGGTGCCCCGGCGCGCGTTACGGTCAGCCCGGAATGGGCGGCCTGGGCCAACGGCACGGCGGTGCGGGAGCTTGATTATCACGACACCTTCCTCGCCGCTGATTACTCCCATCCCGGCGATAACATTCCGCCCATCCTCGCGGTGGCGCAAACCATGGAACGCTCAGGCCGCGATCTCATTCGCGGCATCGCCACGGGTTATGAAATCCAGATCGATCTGGTCAAGGCGATCTGCCTGCACGAACATAAAATCGATCATATCGCGCATCTCTGCCCGGCCCAGGCCGCGGGCATCGGCACGCTGCTCGGCCTCAAGCAAGACGTGATCTACCAGGCCGTCCAACAGGCGGTTCATGTCAGCTTCACCACCCGCCAATCCCGCAAGGGTGAAATCTCGTCCTGGAAGGCTTTTGCCCCGGCCCATGCCGGCAAACTCGCCATCGAGGCGGTGGACCGCGTGATGCGCGGGGAGGGTGCGCCAAGCCCGATCTATGAGGGCGAGGATTCCGTCATCGCCTGGATGCTGGGCGGCAAGGACGCGGTCTATACCGTGCCGCTGCCCGGCCCGGGTGAGGCCAAGCGCGCGATCATGGACAGCTACACCAAGGAACATTCCGCTGAATACCAATCCCAGGCGCTGATCGACCTCGCCTTCAGAATGCGCCAATCAATCTCGAACATTGAGGCGATCGAGCAGATCATCATCCACACCTCGCATCATACCCATTACGTCATCGGCACCGGGGCCAATGACCCGCAGAAAATGGACCCCAAGGCCAGCCGTGAGACCCTGGATCACTCCATCATGTACATCTTCGCCGTCGCCCTGCAGGATGGTGTATGGAACCATGAGACCTCCTATGCCCCCAAACGCGCGGGCCGGGCAGAGACCGTGCGCCTGTGGCATAAAATCGAAACCCGTGAGGACGCGGAATGGACCCGCCGCTACCACACGCTGGACACTGACGAGAAAGCCTTCGGCGCGCGCGTGGAAATCATCTTCAAGGATGGCAGCACGCTGGTCGATGAAATGGCGGTCGCCAACGCCCACCCGCTCGGTGCCAAACCCTTCGGGCGCGATGATTACATCCACAAATTCCGCAGCCTGACCGACGGCATCATCACCGCGCGGGAGAGCAGGCGTTTTCTCGATGCGGTGCAGGATTTGCCGCGGCTCGCCGCCGGTGAACTCGGCGCGCTGAATGTGGCTTTGCCTGCGGGCGAATTGCTCGATGCCAAACCGGGCATTTTTTAACCATGGAGGGCACCGTGTCTGAAGCCAGCCTGCCGAAACCCAAAAAATCCGTCGCCCTGTCCGGTGTCACGGCGGGCAACACCGCGCTCTGCACGGTCGGGCGCACCGGTAACGATCTGCATTACCGGGGCTATGATATCCTCGATTTCGCCGAGACCTCGGAATTCGAGGAAATCGCGCATCTGCTGGTTCACGGCGCCCTGCCGAACCAGGTGGAACTGGCCGCGTATAAAACGCGGCTCTGCGCCATGCGTGGCATCCCCTTCAACGCCTGCCTCATGCTTGAAGCCATCCCCGCCAGCGCCCATCCGATGGATGTCATGCGCTCTTATGTCTCGTTCCTCGGCTGCCTCACGCCCGAGGGCCTCGCGCATGACGAGGCTGGCGCGCGGGACATCGCGGACAGGCTCATGGCGTCGCTCGGTTCGGCATTGCTGTACTGGTATCATTTCGCCCATCACGGCAAACGCATCGAGGTCGAGACCGATGACGAGAGCATAGGCGGGCATTTCCTGCATTTGCTGCACGGCAAAAAGCCGTCATCATCATGGGTGCGCGCCATGCATACCTCGCTCGTGCTATACGCCGAGCATGAATTCAACGCCTCCACCTTTGCCTGTCGGGTGATCGCGGGCACCGGGTCAGATTTTTACGCCGCCATCACCGGTGGCATCGGCGCGCTGCGCGGCCCCAAGCATGGCGGCGCGAACGAGGCCGCGTTCGACATCCAGAAGCGTTACGCCAACCCCGATGAGGCCGAGGCCGATATTCGCCGCCGCGTCGCGGAAAAGGAAGTCGTCATCGGCTTTGGCCACCCGGTCTACACCATCGCCGACCCGCGCAATGAAGTGATAAAGCGCGTCGCCCGCACATTATCTGAGGAAGCTGGCAACATGAAAATGTTCGCCATCGCTGAGCGGCTGGAGAGCGTGATGATGGGGCTGAAAAAAATGTTCCCCAACCTCGATTGGTTCTCCGCCGTCTCGTATCATATGTTGGGCGTGCCGACATTGATGTTCACACCGCTCTTCGTGATCTCCCGCACCGCGGGGTGGAGTGCGCATATCATCGAACAGCGCATCGACGGCAAAATCATCCGCCCGAGCGCCAATTATACCGGCCCGGAAAATCTCGCCTTCGTCCCGCTCGCCCAACGGTAACGCATAACCCGCCTCCTTCGAGAAAAGGCCCAGCCATGACCTATCTGCGCGCGACCGATCTACCCGCCAAACCCGCCGGTGAGCGTTTCCGCGACCTCCTCGCCCAGCCCGGCATCCTCGGTATCCCCGGCACGCATAACGGCCTGGCAGCCCAACAGGCCAAGGCCGCCGGGTTTCCCGCCTGCTACCTCTCCGGGGCCGCGATGACCGCCTCGATGGGCCTGCCCGATCTCGGCATCATCACGGTCGACGAGGTCTGCTTCTTCATCCGCCAGGTCACCCGCGCCTCCGGCCTGCCTGTGCTCGTCGATGGTGACACCGGCTATGGCGAGGCCCTGAACGTAATGAACATGGTCCGCAGCTTCGAGGATGCCGGGGCCGCCGCCGTGCATATCGAAGACCAGATCCTGCCGAAAAAATGCGGCCATCTGAACGACAAAAAACTCGCCACCGCGCAGGAGATGGCGCATAAAATCGCCGCCGCCGCTCATGCGCGTCGGCATCTCTACATCATCGCCCGCACCGATGCCGCCGCCAACGAGGGCATGGATGGTGCCGTCGCGCGTGCGAAACTCTATATGGAGGCCGGGGCCGACGCGATCTTCCCTGAGGCGATGAACACCGCGGAGATGTTCCGTGAATTCGCCGCCAGAATGCCGGGCACCCCGCTTCTGGCCAACATGACCGAGTTCGGGCGCACACCCTTCTTCACCAAACAGGAATTCGAGTCCTTCGGGTATAAAATGATGATCTGGCCGGTCACCAGCCTGCGCGTGACCGCACTCGCCTCACAAAAACTCTACGCCGCCATCGCGCGGGATGGCGGGGCGCATCATTGCGTCGATGCCATGCTCACCCGCCAGGATTTATACGCCACCATAGACTATGCCGGGTTCGAGGCGCTGGACGAGACCATCGTTAAAACCATCATCCCGGAGGCGATGCCGCAATCGGCGTTATAACCCGCGCGCGGGGCTGGCGGGCTGGCCGCGCGCCAAAACACTCTCTTGGACAATTGTCATTCTTCATGACAATTGATGCAAAAACGCCAGCATCGCCGCGTTCACCTCATCCGGGCGCTCCTGCTGCGTCCAATGCCCGCATTCGGATAATGTAATCTTGCCGCGCAAATCCGGTACAAATTCACCCATCGTGGCGATCACCTTGTCCATCCCCGGGAACGCCGTCACCAAATCCTTATCCCCGGCCATGTAGAGTGCGGGCACCCGTATCGGTGCCTTGGCGAAGGCCCCGGTCAGCGCCCAGTTGCGGTCGATGTTGCGGTACCAGTTCAACGCCCCGGCAAACCCTGTCCGGCTAAACTCGCGGGTGTAAAAATCCAGATCGGCCTCATCCAGCCACGCCGGCAGCCGGTCGGGCAGGGGCATCGCCAGATACCCCTTATCCGGGTTCACCATCGCCAGCCCCACCCCGCCCCGGAACCCCTCGGCTGACGACGCGTATAATAATTTATGCAGTGCCCCCCGCACATCCGCCGCCATCGCCGCCTCCGCCAGCCCCGGCTCCTGGAAGTAAAGCTGGTAGAACATCGCGGTCTCGCTTTTGGGCATCCGGCTGGTCGGCGGCACGAGCCCGCGCGGGCGGTATGGCACGCTCAAGCCCATAACCGCGCGGAACCGGTCTGGCCGGAACATTGCCGCACTCCAGGCCACAGGTGCCCCCCAATCATGCCCGGCGATCACCGCCTCGGCCACGCCCAGCGCATCGAGCAACCCGACCATATCCCCCACCAGATGAAAGATCGTGTAATCCTCGATGGCAACCGGCCGTCCAGTCTGCCCATAGCCGCGCATATCCGGCGCGATCGCGCGGAACCCGGCCTGCGCCAAAGCGCGCATCTGGTGCCGCCATGAATACCAGGATTCGGGGAAGCCATGGCAGAGCAGCACCACGGGCCCTTCGCCCTGCTCGGCGACATGGATCTTGATACCGTTTGCCTCGACGAAACGGTGGGTCACGAGGCTCATCCTGCATATCCTAATTTTGCAATCGTGAGATTGCGTGCGTCGTCATCACCCCGGAAATGGGGCGTTTTTCGGAAAATGAACCCCGCCTTGCCGCTCAAACCGCTTGCCCCGCCGCATAGCCGCTGGACCACGCCCATTGGAAATTATAGCCGCCTAGCCAGCCTGTCACATCCACCGCCTCGCCGATCACGTACAGCCCCGGCACATCGCGCGCCGCCATGGTCTGCGATGACAAACAAGCCGTATCCACGCCGCCCAATGTCACCTCGGCCTTGGCAAACCCCTCATCCCCGGCGGGGGTCAGGCTGAAATGGTTGATCGCGGCGGCGGTTTGCGCCAACGCCGCGTTGCCCATGTCGCCGATCACCCGGTTGGCCAAGGGCGGCTGCAAAATGCCATGCGCCAGCCGGGCGGGCAGCATCTCCCCCAGGATCGTTTTCAGCTCCGCCTTTGCCCGCCGTTTGCGCGCGGCGACCAGCAGGGCAAAGGCATCCTGCCCCGGCAGCATATCAAGGCTGAGGCTCCCCCCGGGCGGCAGATATGACGAGATCTGCAACACCGCCGGGCCTGACATGCCGCGATGCGTGAACAGCGCCTGCTCCTGGAACCATTGCTTGCCAGCTTTACAAACCGCCTCAAACGACACCCCCGCCAGGCCCTGCATCCAGGCCCATGCCGCGCCATCGAACACCAAAGGCACCAGCCCTGGGCGCGGCGGTATAACCTCCAGCCCGAATTGCCGCGCGATGTCATGGGCAAACCCGGTCGCCCCAAGTTTGGGGATGGAAAGCCCGCCGGTTGCCAGCACCAAAGCCTGGGCCTCGAACACGCCCGCGCTGCTCGTCACCACAAACCGGTCGCCACGGGAAACCTCGGAGATTTGGCATGAATATCGCAGCGTTACCCCACCCTCGTCGCACATGCCCAGCAACATCTGCACAATCTCGCGCGCTGAGCCGTCACAGAATAACTGCCCGCGATGCTTCTCGTGGTAGCGAATACCCGCTTTCGCCACGAGCGCGATGAAATCCGCCGGGGTGAACCCCGCCAGCGCCGATTTACTGAAATGCGGATTGTTTGAAATGAAATGCTCAGGCCCGACAGCCAGATTGGTGAAATTACACCGCCCGCCACCTGAGATGAGGATTTTTTCGCCCGCGCGCGCATTATGGTCGAGCAACAAAACGCGTCGCCCGCGTGCAGCCGCCGTGGCGGCACAGAACAACCCCGCCGCCCCGGCCCCGATGATCA
>JAQNCU010000172.1 GCA_029077775.1 Acidocella sp.
AGCCACTGGCGGGCGGTGGCGGCCAAAGAGAATCACTGTGGGTGTGCCGTGGCCGGGAATGTAGGCACCGCTGGTGTCAATCATGTGGCTGAGATCTATTTTGGGGAGATACTGTTCGATTAATTTTTTGCCAAATTCACGCTTCATAAAACTGTTGGCGGTAATCTGGCCGACAAATCCGCCCGGACAGGCCAGATCAAAAAGGCGCTGCATAAACGGAACGGCGAGGGAATACTTGCCGTGACACACATCGGGATAGCGCTGGCGGTAAGCCTCATTAAGGGCCTGGTCTTTGACGGTGATATACGGGGGGTTGGCGACCACGGCGTGGTATTGTTTGGGGGACAGTATGCGCCGCAGCTCCGGCAAATCTTCACTTTGGTAGGCGTGGGCCAGTTCATGAAAGTCCATAACGCCCTGCTCTGTGCCGGGTGAGCCATGCAGCAGCGAATCGCCACAGACCAGATTAAATTTGAACGCCGGGGCATCGCTGAGTCTGGTGATCTGGCAGGCCTGAAGGGCGGCCAGCAGCAGGCGGAAGCGGGCGATGGCCACGGCATAAGGGTTGATATCCACACCATGGATGGATGTCAGCGTGCGGTTGATCAATTCACGGTCACTGGTGCCGGGCTCTATTTTGCGCCAATGATTCAGCAGGTGGGCAAACGCGCCCAGGAGGAAGTGACCACTGCCGCAGGCGGGGTCAATGAGTTTAAGATTTTTCAGGCCAAATTCTCCAATAGCCGGTTCCAGCGTGCGGGCAAGAATAAATTCCTCAACAAATACCGGGGTTTGGAGAAGCGCATATTTTTTTCGCGCGGCCTCGGACAGGTCCTGATATAAATCACCCAGGAAACGGGTATCGGCGTTGGCGTCGGTGAAATCGTGGATAAGTTCACCGGTGCCGTCCGTATCGATTTTCTGGAAAAATTCGATGAGCTTTTGCGCTGCATCACCGGATAGCCAGGTTCGGTAGGCCAGCACCACATTGTGTGAGCCGAAGACATCTTCAGTGCCGGACAGCTTGGCCAGATCGTCAAAAACCACCAGCAGGTAATCACGATCCGTCCGCTTGGGATGAGCCTTGAAATAGGCCTCGCGTTCATCCCGGGCCCTCTGCAAGCCGGCATCAGCTCCGGCTCCATGCGCCGGCCCGGCGATGCGCGGCGGGGTTATCAGTGCGTTGTCCTCCAGGAACCGAACAAACACGCAGGATAACACCCAGGCCACCGCCACCTGGGTGATCAAGTCGGCGCGCCACTGTTCATAAGCCACGCCGATACGGTCGGCGGCGCGGGCCTGATCGTATTCATTTTTCAAATCGGCGTCGGTCTGCGGCACCTCATCGCAACGCGCGCGAAGATCCGCCTCCAACTCCTTGAGAAGGGGCTTAAGATCAGTGAGAAGTCGCTTTCGGTCAATCATCGAACGCTTATTTTCCTTCCATCTGGCCGGCGGCTACCGCCGCACGACCGCTGCCATTCTTCCTGGCATCCGTGCGGTGCAAATTCTGGCACCAGCTTTCCGGGATGCAGGCCCACTGGTTGGCGGTAATCACCGGAACCGCCGCGCCATCGAGCAGAGGCATGTCAGTTTGCGGACTCGCCGGGATCAACAACCATACGCCGTGAACCCGCCCATCCTGCACCGCCTGGGCCACCCGCGAAAGCATAACCACTTGGCCGTAGCGTTCCAACCAGTTCAAGTTGTATGAAAGAACCGTCTGCCCGGCGGCGTTATTCTGAATCATGGCCTGCTCAACCTGGGGGATCACCTGGCTGGCAATCAGATATTTCAGATTGCGCCAATGTTCACTGCGATGATCGGTCGCATCGGCGTTGACGACCACGGCCCAATCCGCGCCCACGGCATCGGCGGCCTGACGAAGGGCTGTAACGAAAACGCGTTCCAGGTCCAGCGGACGCGTTGCAAAACGCCCTGTGATTTCCTTACGCGCGGCATCATATAGATTTGGCCTCACGGTAAGAGCCAGAAATGAACCGTGATTTTCGGCATAGCGAAGGCGTTCCTCAAACGCTCGGGCCTCGGCAACATCAGGTGGAACGTAGGTTGGCAGGAAGTTGGGCGTGCCCGCGGCCCGATCCAGCGTGGAGTAACGTGGCAGGGTGCTGGAGGCACCAGTGACGCTAAGCACATTGCGTGCCGTGCTGACATACGCCCCGCCGCCGGGCTGGCCGGGATCCCAAGCCAACTCCAAGCCCGCATCCGTGAGCAGGCGGTCGAGTGTCGGTCTGGCAGGAAATTCTATAGCCAACGGATAGCGGCTGCTGACGCGCTGCTGAATTTGAACGGGGGTAAGGGATCGGACGCCAACAAGCCCGCCGTGGGAGAGCCGGATGGCGCGGCCGGCATCCATGTTGCGTGGATAAATTTCCTGCTTGCTGGAGATGGCGGCGTTCTGGGAAACGGCGGCGGCAAGGCGCACGAGGCGGGCGTCGCTCAGTGGTTCGGCTTCCGCGGGTAACGTGATTTTTCGCAGCAATTCCACAGCCCGTGCCGGGGGAAGAAGCGGATCTTCCGTGGCAATCTTATCGGCGCATAACCCAAGGGCGGCGGCATAATCGGCCAGGGACATATCCGTGGCGATCAGGGCATTGCCGCTCGCGCGGCGCAGAACATATCTGGGAAATTCGCGCAGGATTTCGGTTTCCACGGCGGCGCGGGTGACGGCGCGAGCCAGGCGGGTCCGGCGCGGTTCATCCTCAATGCTGCCACGGGCGGCCAGCAGAGATTCACACAGTTCATCGGCGGACATGACGCCACCATTGGCCTCAAGCAATGTCCCGATCTGCTCGCGCAGAGCCGTGATGGCGGGGTCTCTTCCCCAGCGGGTCTGCGCTTCAGTCAGGATCTGGCTGGTGCGCCCGCGGCTGACGCCGGCCAGCGGGGCGATGTCACCCTGGCTGGGCCACTGCAGGTCTATGCGATCATCCAGGCCCAGCAACGCCCGGAGAGCGGTGGTTTCCGTGTCGTTACGGCTTTTGGCTTTCGCCCGCAGGATGGCTTGCGCCAGCATGTCGATGCTCAGTTGATCCCTGGGGGTTTGGCTGTGGTAGGTGGCAACATCGTCGGTAGCAGTGGCCAACGCAGTGTCGTCTGTGGTGCCAGCTCCCAGCCGCTCCCGGAGCACCTTAACAGCGGCCAGGATGCGCTTGCGGGTTTTATTGCCCACGCCACGCATGCGGGCCAGACGCCGCCCCCACACATGCAGCAGTTCCTTCACCGTGACCACGTTGATGCGATCCAAGGCGTCCACCCCGGCGGCACCCAGCCCCAATTCAGCCACGTTGGTATCGATGGTGGCCGCGGCCAGGAGTGCGGAATTGTCCGCCTCCCCGTCATCCGTCGTAATGGTCAGCGTAGTGGTGGCGGTGCCGAAGATGCCCTGCCACGCGGCAAGCATCTGCTGGGCATTATCAAATCGTTCCCTGGGGTTGCGGCGCAGCGCCTGGCCGAAGAACTTCAGGAATTTATCGCGCAGGTTCGGGTCGAATCGGTCGGCGTCGATGGTGGCTTCGGCTTCAACCATCGTGGGGTCGGTTTTTCCATCATGCCAAACGGGCATAAAGCCGGTGGCCATCTGATAAAGCGTGATGGCGGCGGAGAAACGTTCAGCTTGAAGATCCCAGCGGGGCGGCTTGCGCAGGGGCAGAAAGGGATCGAGATAGCCTGGGGTTCCGGCTCGGATATTTTCAGGGCTGCAACGCGAGAGTGAAAAATCAAAAAGTACCAGATGCAGGGCATTGCCACGGCCAACGGCGGAAACGCCGATATTTTCGGGCTTGATATCGCGATGAGCAATGCCTTCGCGTTCAAGAACAACAACCGCTTCAAGCAGGTCCTCGCCAAAGCGCTGGAGAAGGTCAAGACTCAGCCGTCCCTCTTCGGACAGGCGCTTGCGCAGGGTCTTATCACCGGCTTGATCCAGGAGAATGGCGGTGCGATCCCCGAACTGCACCACGTCGTGGCAGCGCACGATCAAGGGACTGTTGAGCTTTTTGAGCACTTCACCTTCGTCTTTCACGCGGTCGTTGTGATCGGTATCCACCGCGATCTTGGCGACAAGCTGTTGGCCGTCCTTGCGGACAAGAAACACCTTAGCGGTAGAGCCGGTTCCCAGATGGCGCAAGACTTCATAATTGCCTGGGAGAATGTCGCCGGGTTTGGCCCCAGTTGGATCTGAGGGGGGCTGGTTGTGTGGTGATGTCAGTTCCTCTTCAATCTGATTCAGATACTCTATGAAGTCATCGACCGTGTCCAAGCGGCTACTGACATCGGGATCGGTGCTGGACTGAACGAGAAATTCCAGGGATTCCGGTGCGCCATTAAGAACGGCGCTGACACACAGGCCCCGATGGGTACGAAGTTTTTCAGCCAGGGCAAGAGGACTTTCTGCCGGTAGCTGGTCGGTGAAAAGCTGATAGCAGATTGCACCCAGGGAGAAAATGTCGTGGTGTTCACCAAGCGTATCCGGGTCGATGAATGTCTCCGGTGCCATGAATACTTTCGTGGACTCCTCGGCGAACTTCTCTACATGCACCGTGGCGGTCACTTCTTGCGTGATTGCGGTTCCGCCGGCAACGGCCTGGCGATAGCCAAGCTGCCAGTTCGCAATGATGGTTTGTGGATTCGTGCTTTCCGGGTGGACGACAAGGATGGCGCGGGGGCTTAAGTTGCGGTGGACGACATGCTTGCCATGTGCAAAACTGATGGTTTCGGCAATCTGCCGAATCAGGCTCAGGCGAAGGTCGTCGGTGATACGGTCTTTCTGCTGGATAAGGTAATGATCGAGACGCACGGCGGTGGGGACATGCTGGAAGATGATCGCCGGGCCAAGTTCGTGGTGGGTAAATTCCATGGCGCGCAGCACGCCACGATGCTCCATGGTCTGCAAAAGACGAAATTCTCGCTCGGCTGCCCGTTGAACAATTACCCGCTGTTCGGCGTTGGTCTCGGATTGCACAAGATATATACGTATTCGGCGAAAGGCCTCTTTTAGTGAAACGTGTTTTCCGAGGAAATCCTGGTAGCCAGGACCTTCATCGATGATGCCCTGCAGTTCGTAATCGCCGACGCGCCGGCTGCGTTGGGACGGCCTGATGCCAATCTGATCGAGGGCGCGGCTTACGGCCTTGCCCATCGGGCGGTCAAAGGTGCCGCGCGGTCGTTCCGACAGACCGGGACATTCCCGGCGCTTTAGCGCCCCCATGATGCCCGGTTTGTTGTCCTGGTCACGGAGGCAAATGTGAAACCGTGCGTTCCCTTGGAGCTGCGACTGGAGATT
Source organism: Acidocella sp. (assembly GCA_029077775.1). GTDB lineage: Bacteria > Pseudomonadota > Alphaproteobacteria > Acetobacterales > Acetobacteraceae > Acidocella. The sequence goes on from JAQNCU010000172.1 coordinate 5,306, forward strand.
TTCGGCTGAACAGAAGATCAGCGGCTCAATGAACGGCACGCGCAGAGTCTTGAATGCCTGCTGCCGCTGGAGCAGGGAGGCAAGTTTTCTGGCCTTCTGGTTGGCCAGGAAGACCGGGTTGTCCACCACTTTGCACCGGCCCTCGTGCCGCCAGCTCCAGGTGTGGCTGTCACCAGTGAGAACGCCCGGACGACTTTTAATCTCAACCAAAAAGAATCCCTGCGGCGTAAAGGCCAGCAAGTCCACTTCATTAAGACTGCCGTCATCGGCGATAAACTCAAAGTTGGACCAGGCCCGGTACGGTTCGTGACTGGGGAATCGGGCGCGGATATAGTCCAGCGCCTCCTTCTCCCACGGGAAGGCGGACGCAGCAATAGCACTCCAGTTTGGATGGCTCAGAGCGTTTATTTTCAATCTCCAGTTGCGACTCCAACCGATCGTCGTTCGGTGCTGGATTTTCAACAAAGCGAGATTCTAACCATTAATGCAGCAAGCGGGTACCGTGTCATCCAGATACTCAACATCAACGAGATGCACGCGGCCCTGAACGCCCCGCTCGTCGTCGCCGCTCGTCATCGCCCTCCGCCCACAGCACGCCCCTGCCGCCCGCTCCACGCCTCTGCGTGATCCCACCGCCACGCCCAATCGCTGAACACTGAAAAATGAACCACTGAAAACTAAAAATTAACTTGCCTAACTTGGGCAACCTCTATGGGCACCGCATGACCAATGTGGGTGAGGCATTTTTTGGGAGGTTCTGCAACTTTGGGTATTCTCGCGCGTTGAGCGGGATAGGATGTTTGACGCTGTGAACGGCGGTGATGATAATTCCAACAGTCTGGTTTGTGATCTGCGGCGTTTCGCGGAGTTACAATCCAAAGCTTCGGCTTTCTGTGACCGGAGGTTCAGGCGTCTATTGGCAAGATGTGTTTGTTTAATTTTTGGAGTGCGTCATGATGAAACCAATCCGGAAGTCCTGGTATCTCGCGGGTGCGGCGATTTTGGCGGCGGGCGTTACGGCGGGGGTCGCGATGCGATCCCATACCAATCTCGGCATTGAATCTTCTGTGGCTGCGGCACCGGCGGCGGGTACGCCGATTGATACAGAAATTGCGCGGGGCAGTTATCTGGTCAATCAGGTGGCGATGTGCGGGGATTGCCACACGCCCATGAATCAGTTTGGCCGCCCGATCAAATCAAAATGGCTGCAAGGGGCAAAAATTGCATTTAAGCCGAATTTCCCGGTCCGCCATTGGCCGCACGGAGCGCCCAATATCG
>JAQNCU010000173.1 GCA_029077775.1 Acidocella sp.
GTGGCCAGAAAAAAAGTGTGGCCTGTAAAATTTACCCTTACGGGGCTGTGTTGTAAAATGAAGATCAAATTCTCAACGGCCAGGATGTTGGCCATCGCCAGCCCCGCAACAACCATCACGATGCCGAAGCCGGCCATTCCCCACAGCCCCTGCACAACGCCAAACGTCTCATCCGCCGTCAAATTTTGTTGCGGTCCAGGCAGCCAACCAAAGCAATACGCGAACACTGCGACGGTCGCGCCGCATTCAGCGCCGAAGCCTGCCATAACGTAGAAAACATGTCCGACAATGTTGTGAGGCAACAAGGTCAACCCACAAATCAGCACAAAACCCGCGCCAAAAACAGCAAAGCCAAGTGTCCAAGCGAGGCAATGGAACGCCTTTTTCATGGCTTTGCATCGTCTTTGAAACGCCCGAGAATATCATCTGGCGTCCATCCGGCTTGTCTGAGCGCACGCAAGGTCACGGCGCCATTCCGTTTGGAAAGGCGCGCACCGGCCTCGTCTCGCAGCAACCGGTGGTGCGAATACACCGGTGTAGGCAAGCCGAGCAGCGATTGCAGAAGAACATGGATGTGGGTTGCACCGCGAAGGTCGTCCCCTCGAAATACATGATTTATGTCCATGGCCGCATCATCATGGACGACACAGAGGTGATAACTGCTCGGGCTATCTTTTCTGGCCAGAATAACATCACCAAAAACTGCCGGAGACATGTCGCACCATCCGATACCCTCCTCATAAAAGGATTTAGGACCGGCCTGCTTCATCGCTTCTGTCAAATCCAGACGCAAAGCAAAGCCCCTCTTGTCCCCAAGCGCCGCTGATCTGGCCGATGAGCTAAGGTTTCGGCACGTCCCGGGATAAACGGATGCCTTCTCGTGTGGGGCCGATTGTGCGTTTGCAATGTCAGAACGCGAGCAAAAGCAGGGATATAACAGCTCCCGTTCGTTAAGGCTGTCGATAACATTCTGATAGGTGCGCATTTTTTGTGATTGGATCACGGGTGTTCCGTCCCAATGGAGCCCAAGCCATGTCAAATCTTCCATAATCGCCGTGGCGAAGTCTGGCCGGCAGCGGGTGTGATCGATGTCCTCAAGTCTCAACAAAAACCTGTCCGCGCGCGACCTGGCAGTCCACGCCGAGAAGGCATGTCCAACATGAAGATATCCCGTCGGGCTCGGCGCAAAGCGCGTTACAACACTCATGGCAAACCATGAATATCAGCACCTCCGCCTTGCCGTCGATATTGCCCGTGCGGCATCACCCGAGACAACGCTCACGGCGCGGCGTGTCCGCCATTCATGACATCGCGGCGACAAGCCCTCCGACCACCTTGCGACAGGCCTGTGCATTTGTCATAACTCTCGCATGACTCGCATCTTCCACCAGATATGGCTGGGTTTCGCGGTTTTGCCCCGTCATTTAGTCCCATTCTGGGACCGGTTCAGTAATGCCTGACGGCGGGTTTCATTTTCCCGCTCTTGTCTTGAACGCGGATTTCCGTCCGCTGTCTTATTTTCCGTTATCGACATGGAATTGGCAGGACGCCGTAAAGGCGGTTTTTTTGGATCGTGTTTCTGTCCTTTCCGAATACGAAAAAGAAGTCCGCTCGCCCAGCTTTTCCATGCGCCTGCCCAGTGTCATCGCGTTGCGGGACTTTATTCCTTCCGCCCGAATGCCAGCGTTCACACGGTTTAATGTGTTCCTGCGCGATGGTTTTTCCTGTCAATACTGTGATCATAAGCGTTCAGCACCGGAACTGACATTTGATCACGTCGTCCCTCGCGCACGGGGCGGACGGACAAGCTGGGAGAATGTCGTGACCGCTTGCGGTGCGTGTAATCTGCGGAAAGGTAGTAAACTGCCTCGTGAATGTAACATGATCCCCCGCCAGGAACCGCGCCGCCCCACTAGCTGGGAGCTACAGGACCGTGGACGGGGCTTCCCGCCCAATTATCTGCATGAAAGCTGGCGGGATTTTCTGTACTGGGATTCTGAACTGGAGAATTGATGCTAACCCTCGCCGCTGCCCAGAAAATCGTTGATGTCGCCACGGGTCACGCCGTCGAAAACGGGTTCAAACCCATGGCAATTGGTGTTCTCGATGCCCGTGGCGCCTTGAAAGCCTTCATCGCGCAGGACGGAACAAGCCTGAAACGCGCTGAGATCGCGTTGGCCAAGGCCCATGGTGCGGTCGCGCTTGGCATGGGGTCTCGCGCCTTGATGGCACGGGCCGAGTCGCAAGGCTATTTTATCGCCGCGGCAACGGCCGCCATTGGCGGCTCTCTGGTCCCGGTGCCGGGGGGCGTTCTGATCAAATCAGAGGGCATCATCATCGGTGCCGTGGGAATTTCCGGTGATACCTCGGATAATGATGAGGCTGCGGCTTTTGCGGGCATCCGCGCGGCTGGGTTTGTGGCGGATGGGGGGTGATCTGTCTCGCCGATAAATTGTTAAAGCGGCAATTTCCCCTGGGTGGGCGCAACCTTCACCGGCACGGCACCATCTGCGAACCTGATATTGAGAGCAGCGCCGGGCGTGGCCTCTGAAACACTTGTCACGGCCACACTCTTGCTATTCGTGACCAGGGCAAATCCGCGCAGAAGCACGGCGGCGTAGGAAACGGCCTCCAGCCGGGCACTCAGCGCCCTCACGAAAATCGCCGACTCAGTGAGTTTTCCGGGTATCGTCGTTTGCAGGCGTTGACCAAGGAGCATCACACGGTTCTGGTGCCGCAGCATTTGCACGTGCGGGTCGGGTAATTGCACGGCAATCGCCTCCACGCGGGCTTCAGCGCGTCGCGCCACGTTCGACCAGCCTGTGGAAAATCGCTGGCCAAGCAATGCGAGAACGCTCGTCTTCCCGGCAATAACCTCACGCGGATGATAGAGCCTGATTGACGCTTCATCCAGCCTCCGACGCCGCGCATCAACAAAATTGGGAAGCGCCATTGTCAGCCGTTCCGATCGGTCGTCAAACCGTTGTCTTGCGATACCGAGCAGGGTTGCTAGATCCGGAAGCTTTCCTGACGCACGATCGAGACTTGATCGGGCTTCACCCGATCGCCGTGATAGCGCCCCCGATAGCCTGGCACTCTTCTGACTAAGATCAGCGATCAATTCAAGCCTTGCGGGAATCGCCATTTCAGCTGCCGCCGTCGGCGTCGGCGCGCGGCGGTCGGAGGCAAAATCGATCAACGTCGTATCTGTCTCATGGCCTACGGCCGAGATCAGGGGGATGGTACATAACGCGGCAGCACGTACGACGGCCTCGTCATTAAACGCCATGAGGTCTTCAAGGCTGCCGCCGCCGCGCGCCACAATCAGCACATCCGGCCGCGGGATCGGCCCGCTTCGCGGTAACGCCGAAAAACCATTGATCGCCGCCGCAATCTGCCCGGCAGCCGCCTCGCCTTGGACCGATACCGGCCACAAAATGATCTCACACGGGAAGCGCCGGGCGATGGTCGTTTTAATGTCCTGGAGCACGGCACCTTGGGGTGATGTCACCACGCCAATAAAGCGTGGTACCATCGGCAGCGCCTGTTTACGCGTAAAAAGCCCTTCGGCAGCCAGCCGCACCCGCAGCGCCTCGATCTTGGCGAGTAGCGCGCCAACCCCCGCATATTCGAGCTTCTCGACGATCAACTGATATTCAGATCGCTCAGGGTAAGAGGTTAACCGCCCCGTCGCGATGACCTCGATCCCGTTTTCAGCCTTCAACCCCACGCGCCCGACCACGGCTTTCCAGATAATCGCCCGTATTTTCGCCCCGTCATCCTTCAGCGCAAAATATTGGTGACCGGACCCGTAGGCTTTGAATTCAGTGATCTCACCGCGCACCCGCACCCGGCCAAAGGCCGTCTCCAGCGTTTTCTTTACTGTCCCGGCTAGTTCCGAGACGGTGAATTCAGGGGCATTCTGCATCAGGTCGCTCATGGCATCAGACTATGATAGAGCGCGCCCGCATGACAGTGGAGGAAGCCGATGCGGGTGTTGATAATTGGATCTGGCGGGCGGGAACACGCGCTTGCATCCTGTATTGCCAGGAGTCCGAGGCTCAGCGCTTTGTTCGTCGCACCCGGTAACCCCGGCACGGCATCGCTTGGCCAGAACATCCCCATCCGCGCGCATGATGTCGCCGGTCTGGTTGCGTTTGCGCGGGCGGAGAAGATCGATCTCGTAATCCCAGGCCCTGAGGCACCCCTGGTCGCAGGCATCGCGGATGCGCTGGCCGCCGAAAACATCGCTTGCTGTGGGCCCTCGGCGATGGCCGCCCAGTTGGAGGGCAGCAAGCGTTTCTCCAAGGAGATCGCTGACCTCGCGAAAATTCCCACCGCCGCATGGCAAAGCTTCACGGATGCCGAGACAGCGCATGATTATGTCGAGGATGTCGGGGCACCAATCGTCATCAAAGCCGATGGCCTGGCGGCGGGAAAGGGCGTTGTGGTGGCGCAGACACTCGACGATGCGCACGCGGCGATCACGGCGATCATGGAAGATAAACTGCACGGCGAGGCTGGCGCGCAACTGGTCATCGAGGAATGCCTGACCGGGGAGGAAATTTCGGTATTCGCCCTATGTGATGGTCTGAACGCTGTCTATCTCGGCGCGGCAGCCGATCATAAGCGCGTCGGCGATGGTGACACTGGCCCGAACACAGGCGGCATGGGCGCAATCTCACCCCCCCCTTGGGCGACACCGCACATTATCAGTGATGTGATGACCAGCATCATCCGGCCCGCTTTGGCGGCCATGGCCGCGCGCGGCACACCGTTCCGGGGCTTTCTCTTTGCCGGGGTGATGTTGGAACAGGATGGCCCAAAGCTGATCGAGTTCAATGTCAGGTTCGGTGACCCTGAATGTGAGACCCTACTGCCACTTTTGCAGTCTGATCTCCTGCCAGCCCTGGTCGCCGCAACGAATGGAACGCTCGCAGCCATAAATCTGGCATGGACAGATGCGGCATCCGCAACGGTGGTGATGTGCGCGAAAGGGTATCCCGGCGCATACGCCACCGGGGGCGAGATTTTTGGTCTGGAAGAAGCCGCCATGATTCCCGGCGTCAACATATTCCATGCGGGCACCATGGCGGACCAAAGCGGAATTCTCGCCAATGGCGGACGTGTACTGGCGATTAACGCCACCGCCGCAACCCTGGAGGAAGCTGTTGCTCTGGCCTACACGGCGGAGGGCGTTATCGACTGGGCAGACGGCTTCTGCCGACGCGATATCGGCCGCCGCGCCATTTTTGCGGGGAAATGGCCAAGCTGATACCCGAAGGTCGGTAAAAAATTCTGTAGATTGACTTAAGTCAGGGCTTGCGCGCGCACCAGCCTCGCAAAGGCGCCATCGCTTGCAATCAACGCGGCATGCGTGCCTTGCTCGACAACCTGGCCATCGGCCATCACCACAATCAGGTCAGCATCGCGGACCGTGGATAGGCGGTGCGCGACCACAATCGTGGTTCGTCCCCGGCGAAGTTCGGCCAAAGCCGCTTGCACAGCCGCCTCGCTCTCGGTGTCGAGCGCCGACGTTGCTTCATCCAGCAGCAAAACCCTGGGATTGCGCAAAATCGCGCGCGCCAGCGCCACCCGCTGGCGTTGCCCCCCGGAGAGCCGCTGGCCATTCACGCCGACCTGAGTTTTGAACCCATCGGGCATGTTCAGAGCAAAATCACAGGCGGCGGCCTTTGCGGCGGCATAAAGCTCAGCCTCGCTGGCCTCTGGTCGCCCGAGCATGATGTTAGTCTCTATCGTATCGTCGAAGAGCAGCGCATCCTGCCCGACATAGGCGATTGATTTTCGTAGACTATCAAGCGTGACGTCTGAAACAGCCAGGCCATCAATTGAAATTGTGCCGCCGTCTGGCGTGTAAAGCCGTGGGATCAGCGCCAGCGCCGTTGATTTCCCCGCACCTGAACTACCGACGAGAGCAAGCATTTTACCGGGAGCGGCCACAAAACTGAGGTTTTTAAGACCCGGTCGGCCGTCTGGATAGGTGAAAGCAATTTTTTCAAACACCACTGTACCCGGACCGGGCGGCAGCGTTGTCGCATGTGCGCGGTCGGCAATGGAAGCTGGTTCGTCAATAACAGCGAACACACGGACCAGACCCGCCAAACCCTCCTGGATGGCGGCGTTCATCGTCCCGAGTGCGCGCAGTGGGCGCGAGGCGATCAGCAACGCGGAAATAAACCCCATAAAATTGCCGACTCCGCTTCCCCCCGTGGCATTCCGCCATCCCTCGAACCCAATCACCAATGCCACGGCGACCCCGCCCAACACTTCAAGAATCGGGTCCAGCCGGGCGCGTACGCGCGTCATTCGGATCAGCGCGGTATAAAGCCGGTCAAATGTCTTGTTGGCGCGGCGTTGCTCATGGCTCTCAAGCCCATAGGCCCGGATCGTCCGTGCCTGCGCAAAGCTCTCATTGAGCATCGCCGCCGCCTGGCCCATCCTTTCCTGCATCCCACCTGACGCGCGGCGCATACGCTGCCCGATACGTTGCACGGGGATGCCAGCCAGCGGGTATAAAACCGCTGCGATCAAGCTCAATTTCCAGTCGAT
>JAQNCU010000174.1 GCA_029077775.1 Acidocella sp.
AGATTAATAATGTTTTTTTGCTTCTTTTTGTTCACAAAAAGAAGCGCTTGCTGCCCGCCGAGAGTCATTCTTTAGGCGAGCTGGTATTAATCGATCGTGGTGCGTACGCCCAGCAATAATGACGCACCGGGGATTTGCAATCCGTTCACCGGCTCAAACGCTGAGTTGAGAATGTTCCGGCCGGTCGCGAACATCGTGAACTTGTCTGATAATTCATAGGTCACATTCAAATTCACAATCGTTCCGGGCCGCGCATAACCAGTGCCCGCCGGGTAGCCGTTATTGTCATACAGAAAATCCACGAACCGCCCGACATACTGCACCTGCGGCGTCACGCTCAGCCCTTGCCAGGGTGTCAGTGTCATCGTCGCCGACCCGGCACTCTGCGGCCTGCGCAACAACGCCGCCCCGGTCTGCGCGTCGCGCGCTTTCGTATAGGTGTAGTTCACATCCAAACTCATCCATGAGGCAGGCGTGATATTCACCTCACTCTCCACCCCGTCGATCTTCACCCGCCCGATATTCTCCTCAGACAAAAAATCCGGCGTGCTGGTGATCAGGTCGCGGATATCTGTGTTGAAATATCGCACAGATGCCTGCACCAAATCCGCGCGGCCAAATCCGGGGATGGTCGCCTCCGGTCCGGCATCGAACCCGCTGCTATATTCAGCGCGCAAATGCGGGTTACCGACATACCCGAAATTATCCACGCCATACAGGTCGAACAATGACGGCGCGAGGAACCCGGTGCCATACGATGCCGAAATTCCCAGCACTGTTCCTGGAATCTTAAGCACACCACCAGCCCGCGCGGTCAGTGCGTTCCCAAAACTGGACACCTTATCATCGCGCAACGCGCCATCCAGCGTGAGCAACCCTCCCAGAATTGTCTGCGCGCCCACATGCCCGGCCAGGGAATTTTGCGAGGCCCGCACGGTCTCCACAAAGGGCGATCCGAAATACGCCTCGTTCACCGCCTCGCGCGACGTGTCATCACTATATTCCGCCCCGAACGAGACATATGAAGCCGTACTCACCCCGGCATCGGGTAACCGCAATTCATTGTTCCACTGGATATCGGTCCGCCCACCGCGATACACATCATTCGCCTGCACCTGGTTCGGGTCCGCCGCGTCCAGCAAATTGGTGAAATGCAGTTCGTTCGCCAACCGCGCAACAAACAAATCCGTCGTCAACGCGCCTTGGAACAAATGCGCGGTCACGCCGATTTTGCCGAATAAATCAGTGTTTTTCTCGAACTGGTTGGCGTCGTCATAAATCGGATAACCCAGATCGGGCGAGCTCGCATCGGTCTGTTGCGCGCGCAGCACCACATAAACCCGCACGCCGGCAACCGGCGTATAGCCCATATTCACCGCCCCCAAAGCGGCACGGTACGGGTCGCGGACGCCAGCATAAACGCTCAGGCGTTTCGCGGTGGCATCAAAGCCAGACTCTTCATCCAGCGCCCCGCTAAGGGCATAATCGAACCGGCCCGACGCGCCTGAAATCTCGGCATTCGCCCGGCCCTGAGACGGAAACCCCCCGGCCAGCGTGATCTGCGCTTTGGGCCTGCCCGCCCCACGCCGGGTAATGATGTTGATCACCCCCCCAATCGCGTTCGCGCCATACAGCCCAGACATCGGCCCGCGCACAACCTCGATCCGCTCCACATCATCGAGCGTAAAATCCCCGAAATTAAACGCGCCATTCGCCTCTGACGGGTCATTAACAGGCACGCCGTCCAGCAACACCAGCACATCCTCTGAATTAGTGCCGCGAACGAACACGCTCGCCACATTCCCCGGCCCGCCCGATTGCACAACCCCCACGCCCGGCACCGCCGCCAAGGCCTGCACCAGCGTCGTCTCACCCCGCGCCTGCATCTCGGCCCGGGTGATCACGGTCACCCCGGCGGGCACATCCTTCACCGGTGTCGGCACCCTCGTTGCCGTTACGGTGATCACGGGCGTTACGGGTTGCGCCCGCGCCACCCCCAAACCCGCAACCGGGGCGAGCCCCGCCATTAAAAACACTCTAAGAACACGGTAATTCCGCATAACAAACTCCGCACCTGGCCACGCGCGGCACCAGCCCCGCGCGGCATCATAAAAAAGGCGACAGAGGCTCAGGGTCTTTCTCCCCTCCGTACATGGTGCACCCCGCCCATCTACGCGCAAATGTCTCGATGCGGGCCGGTCTCCTGGCTCACGGGTCAGCATCTTCGCACCGCCTTCTCACCCCATGGGGCAATGGCATCTGGTTGAAGACTCGCCGTTCACAGTTGCGGGGGCAGCCACGGATTACCCCAGCACAAGGGCCCCGTATTCCCGTTTCAGCCCTCTCGGGCCACCTTCATCTATCCGCTGTGTAACGGGAACGGACAGGGTTGAAAAGGCAGTGTGGCGTCGTCACAACCCTCGCGGCGACCAGCCTGTCACGGTCACGTCTGATTTTGGCGCGGCGCAGGCGGCTCGGGCTTCGCCTTCGCCTTCCCCCGATACCCGCAAAACGACACCCCGGCGCAGGTCGTGCAATCAGGCTTGCGCGCCTTGCACACATAGCGCCCGTGCAAAATCAGCCATAAATGCGCGGGTTTGAGCATATCCTTGGGGATGCGCCGCAACAGCGCCTCCTCCACCGCGCGCGGGTTGGCCCCAGGGGCCAGCCCGGTGCGGTTGCCCAGCCGGAAGATATGCGTATCCACCGCCATGGTGGGCTGCCCGAACGCCTCGTTCAACACCACATTCGCGGTCTTGCGCCCTACCCCGGGCAACGCCTCCAGCGCCGCGCGGTCGCCCGGCACCTCGCCCCCATGCCGCGCCAGCAACAACGCCGATAACGCCACCGCATTGCGCGCCTTGGCCTGCCACAACCCGATGGATTTTATCTCCCGCCCCACGCCTGGAACACCCAGCGCCACCATCGAAGCCGCATCCGGTGCCCGCGCAAACAGCCCCCGGGTCGCCTTGTTCACCGCCACATCCGTGGTTTGGGCTGAGAGCATCACCGCCACCAGCAATTGATAGGGCGTCGCATAATCAAGCTCGGTGCGCGGGGCCGCATCGCCATTGGAAATGGCGCGCAAAAACCCCGCCACCTGCGCCCGGGTCATCACCCGCGCGGGCTTATCCGCCTTGTCTGAAAGATTTTTCTTGCCCACCGCCATCGCCCTAACATCTATGCGTTATGGACAGCATCGCCAACAGCCCTGAGCCCCCCCGCCTGCTGTTTGAGGCCGTGGTCTCCCCGCATCGCAGCCTCTCGCGCCGCGCGCTTAAAACCGTGTTCGGCCTCATGGTCTGCGCCTCCCTTATGGTCACTTTGCTCATGTTCATCCTCGGTGCCTGGCCGGTCATCGGCTTCAACGGGGCAGACATCGCGCTCGCGGGGTTTTTGCTGTGGCTGAACATGCGCGCCGCCCGCGCGCGGGAGGTCATCAGCCTCAGCGAAGCCGCGCTCGATGTCACGCGCACCGATGTCAACGGGCGGCGCGTCAGCTTCTCGCTGCCCGCTTACTGGCTTAAGGTCGTGTTGCATGAACGCCCGGGCACGGTGCCAAAATTGCTCCTCACCGCCCGCGGCACCTCGGTTGAACTCGCCCATCAGCTGGGTGAAGCACCCAAGCGCGACCTCGCCGCCGCCCTCACCGCCGCCTTGCACCGCGCCCGCCACCCGCGCTTCGACAACCCCCAGCTCCGCTGATCCCCCTATCGTCTCCCCCCGACATTATCGTATAGGGAAGCGGCCGCGATTGAGGAGCCCATGGACCAACTAACCTCCGATGATCACGCCGCCGCCTCTGGCCGGGATGTTGACCACCCGCCTGGCCTTGCGCGCCGCGCCGTGGTCGATCTCGGCTCAAACTCCGTACGCCTCGTGATTTTTGAGGGCGATGCCCGCAACCCGGTGCAAATCTTCAATGAAAAAGCTGTTTTGCGGCTCGCCCGGGGCCTGACCAAAACCGGGCGGCTCGATGACGCCACGATGCTGCAAACCGAAACCGTGCTCCGCCGCTACGCCGCCATCGCGCGCGCCATGGGGGCGTCGCCGTTCGAGGTTCTCGCCACCTCGGCGGTACGCGATGCTGAAAACGGCGCGCAATTCGTCGCCCTTATGGCCAGCCGCCTGCCCGATATGCGGATCAACATCCTCTCGGGCGCTGAGGAAGCCGTGCTCTCGGCGGAGGGCGTGCTCTGCGGCATCCCCGGGGCCGATGGCGTGCTGGCCGATCTCGGCGGCGGCTCGCTGGAACTCGTCCGCCTCGATGCCGGGCGCATCGGTGAGGCCGCAACGCTGCCGGTCGGCGTCATCCGCCTGGCCGACCGCGCGGGTGGCGACCTTATCCGCGCCCGCGCCATCGTCACCACCGCGCTGGAACAAACGCCCTTCATCGCCCAGGCCGCCGGGCGGGATCTGTACCTCTCCGGCGGCGCCTTCCGCGCGCTCGCACGCATCCACATCGCGCAAACCGGCTACCCGCTCAACATGGTCCATCATTACACCATCGGGCGCGAGGAAGCCCGCGACCTCGCGGGCGTGATCGGCGAGGCCGGGCGCAAACTCATCGAGCGTATGCCGGGTGTGCCCCGCCGCCGCATCGAGGATCTGCCTTATGCTGCGCTCATCCTGCGCCGCCTGCTGCGCGCCTCCGGCGTCAACCGCGTGGTGTTCAGCGCCAATGGCCTGCGCGAAGGCTGGTTCGCCCGCATGATGCCGCCCGCCATCCGCGCCGAGGACCCGCTGCTCGCCGCGGGCCGCGACCTCACGCGCGGCATCATCCGCGATGTCAACCTGCCCCCCGCGCTTATCACCTGGACCAACCCGCTCTTCCCGACGGAAACCGGTGCCCAGCGCCGCCTGCGCGTGGCGGCCTGCTGGCTCTCTGATATCGGCACGCATGAACACCCTGAATACCGCGCCGAACAAGCCTTTCTGCGGGTTCTGCGCCAATCGGGCATCGGGCTGGACCACCACGCCCGCGCCTTCCTCGCCCTCACCATGGCGTTGCGTTACGAGGCCCCGGCAGATGCCGCCTTCCTCGCCCCGGCGCGCTCCTTATTGGACATGCACGCCGCCCGCCGCGCGGAGACTTTGGGCGCGGCGTTGCGTCTGGCCTACACCCTCTCAGCGGGCACACCCCAACTCCTCGCAGGCACCACACTCACCATCGCGCCCGGCCGCCTCATCCTGGGGCTGACCGAGGCCAACGGCGTCTTCGCCGGAGACTCCGTGCTCCGCCGCCTGGACCGTCTGGCCAACATGCTCGCCTTGGAGGCCGAAACCGAACGCCAATAACCGCCCAGCAAATAACAACAACACATAAACACAAACCGGAGGCCCCCATGACCCTACCTGAAAACCGCCAGTTCCGCCTGCATGCCCGCCCCGTCGGCCTGCCCCGCGCCACCGACTGGAATTACGTCACCGAACCCGCCCGCCCGCCCGGCCCCGGTGAAATCCTCGTCGCGGTTGAATACATCTCGCTCGACCCCGCCATGCGCGGCTGGATGAACGAAGGCAAATCCTATATCGCCCCGGTCAAACTGAACGATGTCATGCGCGCGCTCGGCGTCGGGCGCGTCATCGCCAGCCAGTCAGACGCTTTCGCCCCCGGCGACGCCGTCTCAGCCGCCACGGGCGTACAATCCCACGCCACCATCCCCGCCAGCGCGGCCACCAAAATAGACCCCAGCCTCGCCCCGCTCCCGGTCTATCTCAACGTCCTCGGCATGACCGGCATGACCGCCTATTTCGGCCTGCTCGATGAAGGCAAACCCGCCCCCGGGGAGACCGTCGTCGTCTCCGGTGCGGCTGGCGCGGTCGGCGCCACCGTTGGCCAGATCGCCAAAATCAAGGGCTGCCATGTCGTCGGCATCGCGGGCGGGCCCGAGAAATGCGCCTTCCTCACCAGCGAACTCGGCTTCGATGCCGCCATCGACTACAAGGCCGACAACCTGCCCAAAGCCCTCCGCACCGCCTGCCCCAACGGCATCGATGTCTATTTCGACAATGTCGGCGGCGACATCCTCGATGCCGCCTTGGCCCAGATCAACCGCAACGCCCGTATCGTCATCTGCGGGGCCATCTCGCAATATAACAACACCACCCCCATCAAAGGCCCGGCCAACTACCTCTCATTGCTCGTCAACCGCGCCAGCATGAAAGGCATGGTCGTCTTCGACTACGCGGACAAATTCCCCGCCGCCGCGCAAGACATGGCCACCTGGATGAAAGCTGGCACCCTCAAAGGCCGGGAAGACATCGTCAACGGGCTGGAGACCTTCCCCACCACATTATTAAAACTCTTCTCCGGCGAGAATTTCGGGAAACTAGTTTTGAAAGTATAATACCAGCTGGCTTAAAGAATGACTCTTGGCGGGCAGCAAGCGCTTCTTTTTGTGAACAAAAAGAAGCAAAAAAACATTATTAATCTGGGCCATTGGGGTTCCAGAAGCCCGGTACCGGCATAACATAAGTTTTTTGCGCCGCTTTTTTTCAAAAAAGCGGTTCCTTACTTGGATGTGTCACTGTCTTCGCGGATTGGCATAATACTGCGGGGCTGGTGGG
>JAQNCU010000175.1 GCA_029077775.1 Acidocella sp.
GCACGGTCCCGGCCCATGGCGAACAAGGTGCGGGAGAATTGCAGCATCGTGGTCTCCAGCGTGGCGATGCTGGAGAGAATAAGCGCGAGCGAGGCGGCGTAGCCGCCGGTTGGCCCGAGCCCCGCCGCCAGGGCGACATGGTAGATGAGATTATCCGAGAACCCGGAGGCGGTGGCGAGCGTGAACATCATCAGGGCCGCGACCGTGAAGGCGATGAACGAGGCGATGGTGATGAAGATGCTTAAAAACCCGCCATTGCCCGCCGCATTTGGTGGCGCGCCCTTGGTCTCCTCGGACAGGTTACAGGTGACGTCCCAGCCCCAATACAGGAACACGACGATGAGCGATGAGGCCGCGAAAGTGCCTGTGGGGTAATTAAACCCGAACCACGACCAGCTGAATTTTGTCACGGCACCGGCGGTGCCTGTGTGCATGAAGGCCGCGATGGAGATGCCGAACAGGATGAGCAATTCGATGCTGCTCATCACCACCTGGATTTTGCTGGTCAGCTCGATGCCCGTGATCAGCACCGCGCCGATGGCGAGGAACCACACGGCGCCGATAATGGTGGTGAGCAGCACGCTGCTGGCCAAGGCGGGGTCGAACAAATCGATCGTGGCGGTGCCGAGCGGCACGCTGCCTGTGACCATGAAGACCATGGCCGCGATCAACAATGCCCAGCCCGAGAAATAGCCGAAGAATTTGCCGAAGACGGATTTTGTCCATTCATAGGCAGCACCGGCATTGGGGATTTTTTTGTTGAGGCCCTTATAGGCGACTGAGATGCCGAGCATGGGCACCGCGAAGACCAGCAGCGCATTGGGCGAGACGGCACCAGCGGCGGCCAGCAGGCCGGAGATGGCAACGGCGATGGAGAAGCCCGGCGCGGAGCCCGCCACGCCCATGATGATCGATTCAAAAAACGATAACGAATTTGCTTTTAATTCCGTAGCCATTGAAGCCCCCTTTGTTGATTAAGCCCAAGTCTTTGGTTGTTGCTGGGTTATGCAATGGATATTGCCGCCGCCCAGCAGGATCTCACGCGCAGGCACGGTTATGATTGCCGCTGAGGGAAAGCATGACGCCAGCACATTATGTGCCGCCACATCGCTCGGCACACCGAATGATGCTGCAATAATTGCGCCATTGGCAATGTAGAAATTTACGTAAGATGCGGCCAGCCGCGTGCCTGCTGCCCGGTTCATGGCGCTGTCCGTGACGTCTATCCCGGCGGCCTCCTCGGCGGTGATGAACATCGGCGTGGGCATGGGGATATGCCGGATTTTCAGCGGCTGGCCGTTGGCGTCGAACGCGGCGCGCAGCCTTGCATCGGCATCGCGGGAGACCGCGTGATGCGGGTCCGCAGGATCGTCGCACCAGCTCAGCAGAACCTCGCCCGGGGCGGTGAAACAGGCGAGATTGTCGACATGCCCGCCGGTCTCATCACCGGGAACACCGTCACCCAGCCAGATGACGTTATTGGCGCCGAGATAATCCATCAGCACAAGTTCAATGCCCGCACGGGTGACCCCTGGGTTGCGGTTGGTATCAAGCAGGCAGGATTCCGTGACCAGCACGCTGCCCTGGCCATCGACATGGATGGCCCCGCCCTCGATCACCAGCGGGGCGCGGAAGGCGTGGGCGCGCTCAATTTCCAGAATTTTGCCCGCTACGGCATCGTCGAGATCCCACGGGAAATAGAGCCCGCCGCGCAGGCCGCCCCAGGCGTTGAACGGCCAGTCGACACCGCCCAGCGTACCATTGGCGTGGCGCAGGAAACTCGGGCCCACATCGCGCGCCCAGGCATCGTTGCTGCTGCCCTCAACCACCCGCACGCCGCGCGGCAGCAGGGCGCGGGCATTGGCGTATTGCCGGGCGCTGACCAGCATGGTGACAGGCTCGTGCGCCGCGATGGCGGCGGCGACGGCGCAAAAAGCGGCCTGGGCGGGTTTGGCGCCCTGCCGCCAATTATCGGTGCGTTCCGGCCAGATCATCCAACACCCGGCGTGAGCCTCCCATTCAGCTGGCATGGTGAAGCCGCGCGCTGCCGCTGATTGTGCCTCGGCGCGCGCAAGGCTGGTGGTGCTCATGCGTTTTTTAAGTAGGCGTCATATTCGACATCCGAGATCCGGCGGCGGAACTCGTTGATCTCCTGGCGTTTGCAGGCGGTGAAGACACGTTGGAAATCCGCCCCGAAAATGCCCTGGATGTAAGATGAGGCTTTGAAGCGATCGACCGCGCTGGACCAGGCGATGGGCAGTGGCGGGGCGGCCTGGCTGCGCTGATCGCCGAAGGTCTCATCACCTGGGTCGGCGCGGCTTTCAAGCCCGTCCAGCGCCGAGCCCAACAGAGAGGCGAAGGCGAAATACGGGTTGCAGTCAGCGCCCGCGACCCGGTGTTCGATGCGCGAGGCGGCAGGGTCTGACGTGATCACGCGCATCGCGGCAAGCCGGTTGTCATGCCCCCAATCGCCATAGGTTGGCGCGTGCACGCCGGGCGCGAAGCGGCGATAGGAATTGGCGTGCGGGGCGAGGGTGAGCATGGTGTCCGGCATGGCGCGGATAATGCCGCCCAGAGCGTGATACAAAGCGGGCGCCGCGCGGTGCTCATCGCCCTTAAAAATATTGCGCCCGGCGGTATCCAGCACCGACATATGCACATGCATACCCGAGCCCGCCCATTGCCCATAGGGTTTGGCCATGAAGGTGGCGGTCAGGCCATGTTTGCGCGCCACGTGTTTGATTGTGCGTTTGAACAAGGTGGCGCTGTCGGCCACGCGCAGGGCATCGGCCGCGTATTTCAGCGTGACCTCGAACTGGCCGGGGCCGCTCTCGCTCACCAGGGTTTCCAGCGTGATGTCCTGGGCTTTGGCGGTGGCCATCATCTCGCGCAGGATAGGCTCGTAATCATGGATTTCACCCAGGCCCACGGCGTCGATCTGCCAGCCACGCCAGCCGGATTCATCGGCCCCGCGCGGCGCGATTTTAAGCCCGCCGGTATGGCCGGGATCGACCAGGTAGAATTCCAGCTCCACCCCCAGAGCGGGCGTGAGCCCGGCTTTGGTGAAGCGGGCCAGCACGTTGGCCAGCACGCCGCGCGGGTCCAGGTAGAATGACCCGCCATCGGCCTCGCGCATGGTGAGCATCGCCTGGGCGGTGTTGCCCTCGGCCCAGCCCATGCGGGTGATGCTGTGCGGCACAGCGACGCAGAGCCCGTCCGGGTCGCCGGTGTCGAAGGCGATGCCGCCCTCGACGATGTCGCGGCCCCAAATGTCCAGCAGATAGGCCGAGCGCGGCATGGCGATGCCTGTGCCCAGCAAGGCGCGCGCTTTGTCGGGCTGCAACCATTTGCCGCGCGGCACGCCGTTCACGTCGATGATGAAAGCCTCGATCATTTCAGACTCGGCCATCAACGCCGCCTTGGCGGCAAGGTCGGGGGCGGCGATGCGGTTCAAACCTGGACCTCGTCGCGCACCTGTTGATAGGTACGGTCGATGGCGGTGACGAAGCGGGCGACGAGCTGGCTGATCTCGTCCTCCGAGATGATCAGCGGCGGAGAGAACACCATGGTGTCGCGCACCGCGCGCATGATCAGGCCCGCTTCGATACAATGATCGCGGCAGATCATGCCGACACGGCCACGCTTGTCGAAAAAGCGCCGCGTGCGCTTATCGGCGACGAGCTCAATCGCGCCGATGAGCCCGACGCCACGGATCTCGCCCAGCATCGGGTGGTCATCCAGCGCCGCGTGTAATTGCGCGCGCAAAAGCGCGCCCATGTCAGTGGCGCGGGCCACCAGCCCCTCGGATTCGATGATGTCGAGATTGGCGAGGGCGACGGCGCAGGCCACCGGATGGCCGGAATAGGTGAAGCCGTGATAAAATTCCCCGCCTTCATTGATCAGCACATCGGCGATCCGGTCGTTCAGCATAACGGCCGAGAGCGGCAGGTAACCCGAGGTGATGGCCTTGGCCACGGTCATCATATCCGGCGCGATGCCGAAATAATCCGACCCGAACATTTTGCCGGTGCGCCCGAAGCCGCAGATGACCTCGTCGGCGATCAACAATATGTCGTGGGTTTTGCAAATCCGGTTGATCTCGGGCCAATAGGTCTCGGGCGGGATGATCACGCCGCCCGCACCTTGCAGCGGCTCGCCGATGAAGGCCGCGATGTTATCGGCGCCAAGTTCGATGATTTTGGCCTCAAGCTGCCGGGCGGCGTAGAGCCCGAATTCCGCCGCCGACATCTGGCCGCCATAGCCGTACCAATAGGGCGGCAGGATATGCGCGAAATGCGGCATGTCCCCGCCCTGGCGGTGCATGTCCACCATACCGCCCGCCGAAGCGCCGAGCGTGGTGGAGCCGTGATAGCCATATTCCCGCCCGATGATGATTTTTTTGCCCGGGCGGCCCATGGTCTGCCAATAGAACCGCGCCATGCGCAAAGCGGTGTCCACCGCCTCGGACCCGGAGCACGCGAAGAAGGCGCGGTTCAGGCCCGCCGGGGCGAGTTTCGCCAGGCGCTGCGCGAGGCTGATGGCGGGCTGCGTCGTGGTTTTGAAGAACGTGTTGTAATAGGGCAGCGTGGTCATCTGCGCGGCGGCGGCGGCGACCAGTTCCGGGCGGCTGTACCCCACACTCACACACCACAGCCCGGCCATGCCATCGAGGATGCGGTTACCCTTATCGTCGATGAGAAACACACCGTCGGCGCCGGTGATGACACGCACCCCGGCCTCGTGCAGCGCCTTGTGGTCGGTGAAAGGGTGGAGATGGTGGGCCGCGTCCAGACCTTGCCAGTCCGTGGCACCGATTATGTTGTCCAACATTGTTCAAGCCTCCTGAAATTTGGAAATCCGCGCGCCGGGGCGCAAGACGCAATTTCATGGAGCGGGTGGGCTGAAGCCGATGCGTGCGCAGAGAATAAGCAGTTCTGCCTTAAAAGTGAGCCCAGAGAGGAGGTTTGTGGAAACCATCTCTAAACCTTTGCATGATGTTTGGGCGCGTTCAAGGAAAATCTGTGCGCTTGCGGAGGGGTGTAAAACGGTCTCGGGCGGGGCCGTGTAGCTTGCCTGAGCGGCCCGGCTTGGGCACATAACCGGGTTATGGCAGATCTCGACCAGCTTCTCACAGCGCGCGGCAAGACCATGGATTTTGGCGCGCATGTTATCGCGGCCGCGTTTGACCGCGATGGTGGACATGCCGGTTTTGGCCTGGGCGATGGGAGCGTGCGCGTGACCGATGGTGATGTGTGGCTGAAGGCATCGGCGCATCCGGGCGCGGTGCTGGCCTTGTGCGCGCACCCGACGCGCCCAGGGTTTGTCAGCGGCGGGGATGATGGGCGGCTGAATTTCATAGGGCTCGATGGCGGCGTGACGCAGATGGCGGCGTTTGGCACACGCTGGGTGGAGCATGTCGCGGGGTTTGCGGGCAAGGCCCCGTTATTGGCTGCCAGTGTCGGCAAGACTTTGCATTTGTTGAACGCGGCGGGCGAGACCTTGCGCAGCCTGGCGCATCCGTCCACGGTCTCGGGCATTGCGTTCGACGCCAAGGGCAAGCGCATCGCCGCTGCGCATTATAACGGCGCGTCGCTGTGGTTCACGGCCTCGACATCGGACACGCCGCGCAGGCTGGAATGGAAGGGCAGCCATCTGGGTGTCGCGATCCACCCGGCGGGCGAGGCGCTGGTTACCGCCATGCAGGAGAACGCGCTGCATGGCTGGAGCCTGCCGGAGGGTAAGCATATGCGCATGTCCGGCTATCCGGCGAAGACGGAATCCTTTGGGTTTACCAGGTCAGGCCGCTGGCTGGCCACAGGCGGCGCGGATGCGGTGGTGTTGTGGCCGTTTTTCGGCGGCGGGCCGATGGGCAAGGCACCGCTTGAACTCGGCGCCGGGGATGGCGGGTTTGTCAAACGCATCGCCTGCCATCCTGAACATGAAATCGTCGCCGCCGGGTTTGATAGCGGGCTGACGCTGATTATCGATATCCCCAAGGAGCGGGTGCTGCCGGTCTGCGGGCCAGGGCGAGGTGCCGTGAGCGCGCTGTGCTGGAGTGCGACGGGTGCGCATCTGGCTTTGGGCACAGCAGATGGCTTTGCCGCGCTGATCGATTTTTCAACCGGGAGGATTTGACGGCGTGGCGACCTGCCGTTGCGTGCCCCAGCTGAAACGGCCCGTGAGGACATAGACCCAGCCCCAGCTTGCCCCCAGATGCCGCAATAGCTGGAAGCTGAAGGGCTCGGCGAGGGAGGCGAGCAAAGCGAGGGCGAAATTCGCCTTGGTGTGGCCGCCCACCCAGTTGCGGTACAGCCGGATGGACCAGAGGTGAAAGGCGAGGTCGATGATTATTTTGGTGAGGATGAGCCCGCCGACCGGGACCAGCACCGCGAGCCTGCCCGTCGCCAGGTACCACAGCAAAAGCCCAAAGGCGACGAGACCATAAATGGGCTGCATGGTGTCGATGGCCTTGACCGGCAGCATCCAGAGCCCGAGGCGCTGATATTTCCGGGCCCCCACCATGTCCCGGTACC
>JAQNCU010000176.1 GCA_029077775.1 Acidocella sp.
AAGACTTTTATACCAAGCGTCATGATTTATGACGATTGGGATCAGACCCCGGTTTTTTTCAACAACCCCGCCACAATCGCGTTGAAATCTTCTACCCGGTGCGCGCGCGTAATCTCCGCCAGCGCCGCCGCCCGCAATTGTCGCCATAAATCTGCCGCGCCATAAACCTGTGCTATCCGCCCGGCGAACGCCTCGGCATCGACAACCGCGGCGGTGGCCACATGCCGCCCATCCGCCCAGCCAAGCTGCCCGGCCAGTAAATCGGTGGTCACACATGGCAGGCCATGCGCTGCGGCCTCATAGATTTTATAAGGCGTCCCGGCGGCGAAACGTGTCGGGGCCACAAACAAACGGGCCTTGTTATAAAGCCCGGCCAAATCCGTGACCGGCCCATGGTGGCGGATGGCCGTAACCCCGCACAGCCAGCCCAGATCGATCCCCGGCGCGAGATACCCCGCGACATGCAGCACAGGCACCACCCCCATCAGCCGCGCCAGCCTCGGCAGAATATCCTGCACATACCAACGCAGCGCATCAAGGTTCGGGCTGTCCTGCTGGTGGATCGCGCCCACGAACAACAAACCCTCCCGCGCGGCAAAATCCGCGGGCGTCGGCCTGGGCTGAATAGCGGTGCCGAGCATGGTAACAGCCTTAAATCCCATGCCACGCAGTTGCGCGCATTCTTGTGGGTTCAGGCCGAGCACCTGGCGGCAATCGCCTGCGCATGCCAGCTCAGCGCGTAACGCGGCATCGAGGTCGAATGGCGTGGCGCTGAGCCGCGCGGCACCAGCCTCGCGGTTGGCGGCCAGCGCCTCGGTATCGAGGATGATCGGCATGTCTGCGGGGCTGATCCCGGCGGCGGCCAAAACCGGTGCCAGCCGGGCCAGATTATGCGTACGGCCCACCCAGATCGCATTATAAACCCCGTGCCGTGCCGCGAGAAACGCGGGTAATGTCGTGCTATCCTCGTCATATAAAATCTCGGCGGTCTCCGGCAGGTCGCCGAACTCACACAAAGCCACCTGCCGCGCGCCGTTCATTGGCAACACATGCACTTCATATCCGGCCTGCGCGATGGCATGAACAATGTCGTTGGACCGCACGAAGCCCGAGCCCAGGCACCGGCGCGGGATGGTATCCTCGATGAACAAAACCACAGGCCGCCCACCCCGGCTGCGCGCGCGGATCATATGCTCATGTTTGGCATCCGGCTGCCCGCGCAAAAACGCCTCGTGCTTTTTTCGGAATATCCGCCGCCCCCGGCGCATCAGCGCCATCGAGGCTTCACTGGTCGCCGCACTGCCATATTCCAGATGATGCACCATGACCGCCGGGTCATACACCACCCGATGGCCTGATTGGATGATGCGCACACACAGATCGGCATCCTCGAAATAGGCGGGCGCGAAGGCTTCATCGAAGCCGCCCAGCGCGCGCAATAAACCCGTACGGCACAGCAGAAACACCGCCGAGCCATAATCCACATCGCGCACGAAATTCGCAGCCGGGGTCAACGGCGAGGCATCGCGCAGATACCCCATCACGGTTGCATCCCGCCAGATGATGGAGCCAGCCTCCTGCAAGGCGCCGTGGCTGCGGATAATCTTGGCCGCGACCGCTCCGATATCATCCGCCATGCTCAGCCGCGCCAGCGCCGCGCCCAGCGCGCCATGCGCCAGCTCGACATCGTTGTTCAAAAACAAAATGGCGGGCGCGCTAACCGCCTCCAGGGCCGCGTTGCAGCCCAGCACGAACCCCAGATTACGATCCATGCGCAGAATTTTCGCGCCCAGGACGTAATCCTCGATCCGCATGCTGAGATCCGTCGAGCCATTATCGACGATGATCAGCTCAATTAAGCCATGCATGTTATCACGCAACGAGGCCAATGCCAGCATGGTGAGTTCAAACCGGTTGCACACCACCATGATCACGCTCACCTCCGGCGCGCCTTCATGCGTGAAATCCAACCGGCGGCACGCGAAATACCCCAGATTATGCCGCGCTTTTTTGATAAACTGCGCGCGTGTCGCGGCCTCGTCGATCGTCGGTCGCGCGGCGGGCGGGGAATGGGCCAACGCTTCCCGCAGCCCGATCATCCGCAGATGCGCGAAGGCATCGCGCACATCGCCCGTGTTCAGATCATTACGCACCCGCTCATTCATGTCCCGGTAATACACAAGGTCGATCTCGGCGCAGGGCTGGCGCAGTTCAAACGCACCATATTGCACGAATTGCTGATAGCCCGAGCGATACATGCCCGCCGCCACCGCCGCCGCGATATCCGGGTAACGCTGCCGATAAAACGCCTCGCGGAATTGCGGCACCGGGTCCAGATGCTCAGGCGCCGGGCTCGTCAGATAATGATGAATGGCCGAGCTATACCGCCCGCGTGCAATCTCCGCTTTGGCCGCCGGGTAATGCTCGATATACCAGGCCGGGTCGAAATAGATCGAGGGTGCCAGCTCATCCTCGCCGGAATACAGCCGGTTGAGACAATGCACATACGGCCCCGCCTCGTCGATCCGCGCCGCGGCAACGCCCTGGGCCAAGGCCATCGCCCGGTAAAACACGCCATCGAACAAAAACTGCCCCATGCGCTGCTCGCGCTGCCCGGATTTCAGATAATGATCATACCGGCCAAAGCAGCCATGCGCGTCCAACGTCTCAAGCGTCATATCCTCATAAAGATCAGCATAAAGCGCATCGTCGAACAGCCAATGTGGAGACACCCCCCGGTGGCCGTGCTGGCAATAATGATCAAACCCGGATTGGTACGCCCCAGCCCGTACCAGCTCAGCAATATCCGGGTTGCGGTCGAGGTAATAAATTTCGTCGAACACCACGTTCGGGCTATGCCCCAGCCGCGCCCCCACGCGCAAATAATAAGCCGAAGCCGCTGGCCCTGGCTGGTTCTGGCACACCGCGCGCGCATCAGCGTAATGATGCAAATACCACCCCGGATCAAACACCGCCCACGCAGGCTTGATCGCGCATTCAGGGTTCAAAAGCTCATACGCGGGCAATGGCATCACGCGGAGGTTGCAGCCAGCCCCGGGAAAGTCAAGTCGAAACCAAAATGAAAAATTGGCCGCCTTTGAAAAAGCGGCGCAAAACTTTTGATGACTCTGGGCCATGGGCTTTGATGATGACAACGCCCATGACCCAGAGTCATGAAAGTCTTTTTGGTTCTTTTTCTACAGAAAAAGAAGTTCTATTTATTGTTTACCAACACCTTAAAAATCGCGGTGCATAACTGGTCTATCTCGGCCTCTGAAATGCTCAGCGCCGGTGTCAGGTACACGATATTCCGAAACGGCCTTACCCACACATTTTGCGCGGCCAGGGCCATGCGCAGCGTCGCGGGGTTTTCGATGTGCTCCAGCTCGACCACGCCGATGGCCCCCATAATGCGTACATCCTTCACGCCCGGCACTGCGCGGCACGGGGCGAGCCCGGCTTCCAGTTGGGTGGCGATGGTGGCGGCCTGGGCCAATCGAGGCTCACGCTCGAACAGATCGAGCGAGGCATTGGCGCAGGCGCAGCCCATGGCATTGGCCATATAGGTTGGCCCGTGCATCAGCGCGGTGGCGGCGCTGGGGGAGAGAAACGCCGCGAACAGATCATCGCTGGCGATGGTCGCGGCGAGCGGCAATGTGCCGCCGGTCAGCGCCTTTGATAGCGTGATGATATCGGGCACCACACCCGCTTGCTCAAAGGCGAACATGCTGCCTGTGCGCCCGAAGCCCGTGAAAATCTCATCGAAGATCAGCGTCAACCCGTAATGATCGGCGGCACGGCGCAGATGGCGCAAAACCTCCGGCGCATGAAACACCATGCCCCCGGCACCCTGCACCAGTGGCTCGATAATGATCGCGGCGAGGCTGCTGGCATGTTCTTCGAGATACAAATCAAACGCCGCCTGGCGCGGCGCGTCCACGGGCAGGGGCACCACCGGATGCTCTGGCAGCAAGCCCCGGAACAGCCTGTGCATCCCCTCCTCGGGGTCACAGATCGCCATGGTGCCCAGCGTGTCGCCATGATACCCGCCATTGAAGGCGAGGATTTTGGTGCGCCCCGTGATGCCGCGGTTCAGCCTGGCCTGCACCGCGATTTTTAGGGCGACCTCGACCGCCACCGACCCTGAATCTGTAAAAAACACGCGGTTCAACGGGTCGGGCAGCAAGGCCGCCAGGCGGGTGGCCAGCCGGTACGCGGGTTCGTTAGCCAGCCCGCCGAACATAACATGCGGCATGATCTCCAATTGCCGGGCGCAGGCGGCGCGGATATGCGGATGATTATAGCCGTGGCACGCCGTCCACCATGACGCGATACCGTCGATCAGCACGCGGCCATCTTCGAGGTAGATACGGCTGCCCTCGGTGCGCGCCACCGCCAGCGGCAGCGGCGCCGTGGCCATCTGCGCATAAGGCAGCCAGACATGCCGCCACCCGTCCTCAACCCAGGACATGGCGGTTATCCCTCGGCCCGCATCCCCAGTTTCATGAACAGCGCCTCGTCACGGCTCACCGTCGCGTTTTTAGTGGTCAGCAATCGCTCGCCATGGAAAATTGAATTGGCCCCGGCCATGAAGCACAAAGCCTGGGCCTCGTCTGACAACCCCTCCCGCCCCGCCGATAGCCGGACATAGCTGGTCGGCATGGTAATCCGCGCGGCCGCGATCACGCGGATAAACGCAATCGTATCGGCGGGGGCGCTGCCGCCCAAAGGCGTGCCCGCCACGGCCACCAGCGCGTTGATCGGCACGGATTGCGGCAGGGTGGGCAGGCTGGCCAGTGTGGCGATCAACCCGGCGCGGTCATCGATATCCTCGCCCATGCCGATAATGCCGCCGCAGCACACATTGATCCCCGCATCACGAACATGGGTGAGCGTATCCAGCCTGTCCTGATAGGTCCGGGTGGTGATCACCTTGCCGTAATATTCGGGCGAGGTATCGAGGTTATGATTGTAATAATCGAGCCCGGCTGCCTTCAGCCGCGCGGTTTGCGGCCCGCTCAGCATCCCCAATGTCACGCAGGTCTCCAACCCCAGGGCCTTCACGCCCTCGATCATCGCGCATACGGAGTCCAGATCGTGATCCTTGGGCGATCGCCACGCAGCGCCCATGCAGAACCGCGCCGCACCGCTTTCCTTCGCCGCTTTTGCCGCCGCCAGCACGGCCTCCAGCGCCATCAGGCGGGAGGCCGGGGTGCCGGTCTCATACCCCGCCGCTTGCGGGCAATAACCACAATCCTCCGGGCAGCCGCCGGTTTTAATCGAAAGCAGCGTGGAGATTTGAACCTGCGTGGGGTCGAAATGCGCGCGGTGCACGCTTTGCGCGCGGAACAATAATTCCGGGAAGGGCAAAGCCAGCAAGGCCGCCACCGCCGCGCGAGTCCAGCGTGGTTTTACCTCGACATGGCTTTCAGGCATTCAACCCCTCCGGTGATCGGCATTTTTATGGTCTTTGGGTTTACATATATCCGCCTGCACTGAAAAGGGTTTGCGTATGCTTAACTATTTCATCACCGCCACGGGCACCGAGATCGGTAAAACCTATGTCACCTCTGGTATTCTGCGCGCGGCGAAGGCGGCGGGGCATAATGCCTGCGCGGTCAAGCCCATCCTGTCCGGGTATGACGATGCCAGCGCCGCCACATCGGACCCCGCTTTGCTGCTCGCCGCCATGGGCCGGGCCGTCACCGCCCGAAACATCGCCGCCATCAGCCCCTGGCGATACGCCGCGCCATTGTCACCCGACATGGCCGCGCGGCGGGAGGGCCGGGCGGTTGACATCAACGCCCTCACGCAATTCTGCCACGCCGCCATGGCGCCGCCCGCCGACCTGCTGCTCATCGAGGGCGTCGGCGGCATCGCCGTGCCGCTGGACGGCAAATTCCTGGTCGCCGACTGGATCAGCCGGATCGGCATACCGGCGGTGCTCGTCGCGGGCACCTATCTCGGCACCATCAGCCACAGCATCACGGCGGCCGAGGCGTTATTGTCACGCGGCATCACCATCGCCGCCATCGTGCTGAGTGAAAGCCCCGAATCCCCGGTACCTCCGGCTGAAACCGCCGATGTGCTGGGCCGGTTTGTCAAAGCCCCCATCCACATCATCCCCCGGCATTTGAACGACCAATCCTTTGCCGCTTTGGCCAGCCTGCTCACCGCACCATGGAAAGCCGGGCCATGAAAAAACCGGCACCATGGCTGGTGCCGGTTTATCTTCATACGTCGTCTTGAGACTTATACCAATCCGCGAAGACAGTGACACATCCAAGTCAGCAGCCGCTTTTTTGAAAAAAAGCGGCGCAAAAAACTTTTGTTACGCCGGTGCCGGGCTTCTGGAACCCCAATGGCCCTGATTAATAATGTTTTTTGCTTCTTTTTGTTCACAAAAAGAAGCGCTTGCTGCCCGCCGAGAGTCATTCTTTAGGCCAACTGGTATTA
>JAQNCU010000177.1 GCA_029077775.1 Acidocella sp.
GTGCCATTGAAATGGCGCATCCAGGATGCCGCATGAACCTCATATATTGAAAGTGGCTTGTCCAGACCGGGTGGTTGCGTACGGCGCAAAGGTGGTTTGATGGCGGCGGCTTGTGCTGCCACAATCGAACCCGTAGCAGGCGGAATTTCAGCCTGCCGCGCCATAGGGTCGGCGCGTAGCGGCAGCAGCCCGTTGGGGCCCGTAACTTCGTATTTGTAAATATCACCGGCGCTCATGTGAGAGATAAAAATCTCCCAAATGCCTGCGCTGCGCGCACGCATGGAATGGTGTTCACCATTCCAGTTGTTGAAATTTCCGACCACGGCAACCCTGCGCGCATTGGGTGCCCAGAGCGCGAAACGCACACCGGGCTGACCATCAACGGTCACACATTGCGCCCCAAGGGACGTTGCAAGGTCACGATGTCGACCTTCGCCGATCAGGTAAAGATCATAATCTGACAACAAATCGGTGGTTGCGATGCCGGGGTCAGACATGTGCTGTCTCCGGTGTTAAGTGCAAAATGTGGGCGGCGATTTCTGCAAAGCCGCGCAGGGGAATGCCGAGCCAGGCTGGGCGGTTGGCCGCCTCATAACAGATTTCGTAGGCGGATTTCTCCAACAGAAATAAATCGAGCAGTGATCCGGCACCGGCCTTTGGCGTTATCCAGCGCGGCCGCGCCGCTTCTTCCACCGTGTAATAGGCCTCAAGGAACCGGGCGGACATCTCGTCGACAAAGCGACGAAGTGTGGCATCCGAGGCCGGGTTTGAGACGGCGGGTGCCGAGATATTCGACATCCGCGCCGCCGCCGCCGCGTATTGAAACGAGCGCAAGAGCCCCGCGACATCGCGCAGCGGTGAATTTTTGGCGCGACGCGCAGCGACGGGTTTGGCTGGTTCACCCTCGAAATCAATGATGTAGGCGTCGCCGGTCGCAAAAAGAACCTGGCCGAGATGGAAATCCCCGTGAATGCGGGTTTGTAGCATTCCCAAGCCACCTGCCGCGAGGCCCGCGAGCCGGCCGAGGATTGCGTCGTGGTTGGCAAGCACAAAAGTGGCCGCGCTGCGCGTGATATCATCTGGCCATGTTGAAACGCTTTGTAAATTCTCGATGGCGAGTGTAATTTGAGCGGCCGCCTGTGCGGCCCAGCCTTTGGTATCTTCAGCGGTGACGATCACTGGCGTGAAGGCGTCGTCAGCACTCGGCTTGGCCAGAACCGCATGCAGTTCCGCAAGGCGCACGCCCATGGCCGCTGCGAAGCTGGCATAGTTCGCCAAGGCATCTGTTTCATCAGCGCCCGTTTTTTCGCCGACACTCATGGCGTCACCAAAGCGCGAGAGGTAATTGAGTGTCCATTGCCAGGCATCACCCTGGTTAAACACAAAGCGTTGCGCAACGATCATGGTGTGGCTGCCGCCATTTGCGGCAATGCGGGTGACTTCGCCCAAGAGTGGCGGCGTGTTGGCATAGCCCTGTTCGGTCAGATGGCGAACCATCTCGACCTCCGGGTTGATACCCATCATCACGCGCCGGATGATCTTCATGATGATAAGATTTCCGACAATGAGCGAACTGTTCGATTGTTCGGCGGAAAGTCGCCTGATTTCCGGGCTTTCAGGAAGGTCGATCAGGTCCAATTGGCTGGTTGGTGTGCAGCGCACTTCACCCTCGCTCACCGCGATTACAGTACGCGCGCGCAGGGCACGAATGAGCCCGAGCGGCAACGAGTCCAGCGAGAAGGCGTCGGTGAGATGGCCCATGACGCGCCCCTGGCGGATACGCGCCAAAGCCAATTGCTGTGAAAGTGCCGAACTGGTGTTATCCCAGGCAATGCCGAGCGGAAGTTGGTATAGCTCGGTCCGTCCGGCCAGTTCTACTTCGACCTCGGTCAGCAATATATCCATCGTCCGGCCGGGAATACGGTCTGTGCGCACCAGCCTCGTTGCATTCATGATCTGGTCTTTTGACGCGAACCACCGGCGGCGCATCAGATAACCGGGAAGAGCGTCTTCCTCGATGATTTTGCGCGATACCGGGGTGAGGATATCTTGCAGACCTTCGCGAACAACGAGTGTTGCGAGTTCCGGCAGCGGTTCTGGCGGGCGTATGTGCCAGGGTGGCAGGGCGGCCTCGGCTGCCAGAATGAACCAATAAAACCCATAAGGTGGCAGGGTGAACAGGTATGATAGCTGCCCGATCGGCGGGAAAGCCGACCCACCGACAAGATCAACAGGTACGCAGCCCGCAAAGGCGGAGAGGTCAAGTTCAACCGCTTGGGCGGTGCGTGCGACATTATATATACAGAGGATATTTTCCTGATCGCCCGCATCTGATGTGTGACTGCGTAAATACGCGAGAACCTTGCGGTTGCCTGGATACAGGAATTGCTGCGTCCCCCGGCCAAAGGCCTGGTGGCGCTTGCGCACCGCGAGCATCCGGCGGGTCCAGTTCAGTAATGAATGCTGGTCGTCGGATTGCGCCTCGACATTCACGGCATTGAAGCCATAAATCGGGTCCATGACTGGCGGCAGTACAAGGTCTGCGGGCGGGCAGCGGGAGAAGCCGCCATTGCGGTCGGGTGACCATTGCATGGGGGTGCGCACACCATCGCGGTCGCCAAGATGGATGTTGTCGCCCATGCCAATTTCGTCGCCATAATAAATAACCGGAGTGCCTGGCATCGACAGCAGCAAGCCGTTCATCAGCTCAATACGCCGCCGGTCATGTTCCATCAAAGGTGCAAGGCGGCGGCGGATGCCGAGATTTATGCGGGCCCGGCGATCGGCCGCATAGGTGTTCCAGAGATAATCACGCTCAGAATCAGTCACCATTTCCAACGTTAGTTCATCGTGATTACGCAGAAAAATCGCCCATTGGCAGGTCTCAGGGATGGCAGGCGTTTGGCGCATGATGTCAGTGATCGGAAACCTGTCCTCCTGCGCGATCGCCATATACATGCGTGGCATGAGCGGGAAATGAAACGACATATGGCATTCATCACCGGCCCCGAAATATTGCTGTGCGTCCTCGGGCCATTGATTGGCTTCCGCCAGCAACATCCGTCCTGGGGCATGTTCGTTCAAGGCGGTGCGAATTTTTTTCAGGATATCATGGGTTTCAGCAAGATTCTCGTTATTTGTGCCATCGCGCTCGATCAGATACGGCACTGCATCCAACCGCAGCCCGTCTACGCCGAGGTCAAGCCAGAACCGCATGATGTTTAACACTTCCTCAACCACGCGTGGATTGTCGAAGTTCAGATCGGGCTGGTGGGAGAAGAAGCGATGCCAGTAAAAAGCTTTTGCTGTATCGTCCCAGGTCCAGTTTGATTTTTCTGTATCCACGAAAATAATCCGTGTACCGGCATATTTCTGATCGCTGTCTGACCAGACGTAATAATTTCGAGCAGCAGACCCCGGCTTGGCCGAACGGGCACGCTGGAACCATGGATGCTGGTCTGACGTGTGGTTGATCACGAGTTCGGTAATAACGCGAATGTCGCGCTTATGCGCCTCGGTTACAAAACGGCGAATATCCGCCATGGACCCATATTCCGGGTGGACATTGCGATAATCGGCGATGTCGTAGCCGTCATCACGCCGAGGAGACGGATAAAACGGCAATAGCCAGATGGCATTGACGCCAAGCCCCGCGATATAATCAAGTTTTTCTATGAGTCCTGGGAAATCACCCACACCGTCATTGTTTGAATCAAAAAAAGATTTTATGTGAACCTGATAGATAACCGCATCTTTGTACCAAAGTGGATCACGTCCGTCCGCGGCGAAAGATTTCTTCGACATCATGAATCCAAAGCTTTGGGGTTACTGATCCGCCAGATAAAAAACGTTCGCAAATTAGGGTCGATCAGAATTGTCTGAAATTTTCCATACCAGGTGAATGCGATATCCGACATTAGATCCTCGACGGCGATGGCACCATGATCATCGATACCAAAGCGCCAAAGCGGAATTTCAATTTGAGCCGCTTCCGCGTTAAACGGATCGAGATTAACCGCGATGAGAAGGGTGTTTCCATTGCTGGAAAATTTTCGAAAATACAGGATATTTTTGTTGTTCGTGGTCAGAAACTCAATATTCAGATGCGATTGCAGGGCCCTATTTTCGCGTCTGATACGGTTTAGCTTGGAAATCTCAGCTACAATATTCCCGGCACGATTATAATCCCATGATTTTAGCGTATATTTTTCGGAATCATCATATTCCTCGCGGCCAGGCAACGCGGTCGCCTCGCATAACTCAAAGCCGTTATAAACGCCCCATAGACCCGACAATGTCGCACCCAATACAGCGCGGATCAGATGGCCGTTGCGCCCTGATGTTTGCAAAAAACGCGGGTTTATATCCGGCGTGTTCACAAAAAAATGCGGTCTGAAATAGTCGCGCATCGGCGATGTTGTAAGCTCAGTCAGATAGGTCTCGATTTCTTCCTTGGTATTCCGCCACGTGAAATAAGTGTATGATTGTGAAAATCCGACCTTAGCCAGATGACACATTATTTTGGGACGGGTGAACGCTTCAGCGAGAAAAAGAACATCCGGGTGTCGACCGCGAATATCGGCGATCATCCACTCCCAGAAGGGGAAGGGCTTGGTGTGCGGGTTATCCACGCGAAACAGCCTGATACCTTGATCAACCCAATATTGCACGATATCTCGCAGGGCCAGCCATAATGACGGCTGTGCGCCGGGGGCGTAGAAATCTACATTCACGATGTCCTGATATTTTTTTGGCGGATTTTCAGCATAGCGTAACGAGCCGTCGGGCCGCCAGTCAAACCACTCCGGATGAGCGGTCAACCAGGGGTGGTCAGGCGCGCATTGGATTGCGAAATCCAGTGCCAATGCGATACCTAAGTTAGCCGCCGCATCCCGAAGTCGGCGGAAATCCTCAATCGTGCCAAGTTGTGGGTGAATGGCATCGTGTCCGCCTTCTGAAGCGCCGATGGCATACGGGCTGCCTGGGTCATTCGGCGCTGGCGTCAGGGTGTTGTTGCGGCCTTTGCGGTTGAGCCGGCCGATGGGGTGAATGGGGGGGAAATACAGGACATCGAAACCCATTTCCGAAATTCGGGGTAACTGGCCGATCACGTCGTCGAACGTTCCGTGATGGGTGGGATCCGCACTCTGGCTGCGCGGAAAAATTTCATACCAGCTGGCAAAGCAGGCATTCTGAGGCTCGGCATCGACGATGACCGGGTGAGAGGTTGCGGCGAATTTTTTGAGATCAGCCTGCTGCATCAGCAAACGCGTATTTTCATCCAGCAGCATGGTCCGCCGCGTGTCAGGATCGGCGGCATCGAGAGACTCCAGTAAAATCGTCAGACTTGATTTGAGGGCACCCCGCTGCGCCGCCATCGCTTGCTTGACCAACGCGATGCCCTCCAGCATCTCGAGTTCGGTGGGGATACCCGCGTCATGCTTCTTGGAGAGTTCATCAACGAAGCTTCCAAAAAAATCCTTCCACGCATGGATAACAAAGACGTACCGGCCAATCACCGTTAATGGAAATTCGCCCCCCCATCGGTCATTGCCGATTGGACCCAGCGTGGCTCTTTCAAAATTCTTACTCGTTTCGGGGCGGAATAAAATCTCAGCGGCCAGCAGGTCGTGACCATCAGCGAGAAGGTCGGCTTGGACGTTTACAGTCTCGCCAACAATAAACCGTGCGGGATATTGCCCGCAATCGACCTGAGGCGTGATTCCGTCAATGGAGATTCTCGCCGCATTGCCCCCCGTAACTGACATTTTTCTGGATGACGAGAATTTCATACACTCGTCTCACGAAAAAAACTTTTCTCGTCATTGATATCATGAGGCTGCGCGATGGATGAGTAAATAAAGCGTCTGGACCAGGATCTCATCTTTATTCAGATTGGTACAGCAATCTGCCGTTCAACCCAAACTTACAAATTTTCAATAAGATCGTAGTGCAGAGGCGCCAATTTTATGAAATTCAGCTTCATGCTGATTTTTTACCAAGAAAGCGCCATAGCTTTAAAAGCACGCGTAGGGCGAACAGATCTATCGCCCAGCATTAAACCGTGGTGACAAAAAAAGACCGTATTTGGGGTATTTTTCAATTTCCCAGAGACGCAGGGCAGTCTCTCGGGGGGTATGCAAGGCTGCGTACAGAGCAGGGGAGCAAGACCGTGCCGATCAATCCAAGTTAATTTGTCGAATTCGTCATGCCGTCACGGCCCGACCCTCGCGTAACAGGTTTTGAAGTTGTCTGACGGCGGTTTCGGCAGCCATGGCGGCGTTACGGATGTTTTTTTCATCGTGATATTGCGCAGAGCGCAATAAATCCATGAACTGTCTGAGTGCGCTATCGGGAAGGGTGTCACTCGGCACACGCATCCATTCTGGTGTCGCCCGGTCTGCCGCTTGTGACCCAACAAATTCGAAACCTATACGATTACCCATGGCCCAGCGC
>JAQNCU010000178.1 GCA_029077775.1 Acidocella sp.
GCTGTAATGCGGGATTATCGCTATATCATTCTCAATCGCCCGGCGCCCCCAGCCATTGGCCGCGGCTTGGTTTGGCATGTAAAGGCGCCACTCGACGCAGCTTCTATGCAGCAAGCGGCTTACCGGCTCGTAGGAAAGCACGATTTCACCAGTTTCCGGGCGCTTGCCTGCCAAGCGGTATCCCCGGTGCGCACGGTCAATCATTTTTCGGTCTTACGATGTGACGATCAAATTATCCTCGATGTTTCCGCCCGCAGTTTTCTCCACCACCAGGTTCGTAACTTTGTTGGCACGCTCAAGCTGGTTGGAACCGGCATGTGGCCGGTTAACCGTGTCAGCGATGTTCTCTCTGCTCGTGACCGTCGCATGGCAGGACCAACCGCGCCTGCTGGCGGACTGACGCTGACCCGGGTTCATTATCCGCGAGACCCGTTTGCTGAGCAGCAATGAGCTCCACACCGTTGCTTTGTTGCTTCGGTAGGGCGATATCGTCTAAATGATCATATTCAGTGTTTTGTTTGTTCACGACGACAGGAGATCGACATAGCCAGACTACCCGCTCCACCGACGCCACCGAGCCGAGAAGGTCCACGCGTCAACGAAGATATCCGAGTGCCCCAAGTTCGTTTGATCGACCAGGACGGCGAAATGATGGGTGTGCTCACGACGCGTGAAGCTCAACGCCGTGCGACTGAAGTTGGTCTCGATCTGGTGGAAATCAGCCCGAACGCCGATCCGCCAGTCTGCAAGCTGCTCGATTATGGGAAATTCAAATACGAGCAGCAAAAAAAGAAAAATGAAGCGCGCAAAAAGCAAAAAGTGATCGAAATTAAAGAAATTAAGGTTCGCCCAAATATCGATGAGAACGATTATCAGGTTAAATTGCGGGCGATGAAAAGTTTCATTGAGGAAGGCGACAAAGTAAAAGTCACACTCAGGTTTCGTGGCCGCGAAATGGCCCATCAGGAACTCGGTGTAAAAGTTCTGGAACGGATCAAGATTGACATGGAGACTGAGACCAAAGTCGAACAGATGCCAAAAATGGAAAATCGGCAAATGGTAATGGTTCTCAGCCCTCGTTGATAATTAACGGTGAACCTTTTTGCTAGGTTTTGTAACGGGTCTGGCCGCCGAAGCCCGAATGCTGACTGGCTGCGGTGTTCTTATAGGCGTGGGCGGCGGCTCAGTAGCGGGAGTTGAGCCTGCTGTCCATGAAATCATAGCAAGGGGTGCAACTGCTTTAATAAGCTTTGGTTTAGCAGGTGGGCTCGATCCCACCTTACCGGCCGGGGCACTTATTTTGCCTCGCGTGGTTATCAGTGGTGCCTCATGCTACCGATGCGATATCAACTTGACCAAACTACTTGGCGGCCCAACTGCGGACAGCATCACCGGCAGCCTTGTTGTTGTAACCACACGCGCCTCCAAGCAAGCTCTTCACCGTGATACGTCTGCAACCGCAGTCGACCTCGAGTCAGCGATCGTAGCGCGCATCGCTTCAGAACGGGGTATACCATTTGCCGTGTTGCGCGCTGTCGCCGATCCAGCATGGCGGGCTCTCCCGCCGGCCAGTCTCAGTGCGCTCAACGCATCCGGGCACATTGTTTTCTGGCCGATTTTTAAAAACATCATGCGCCAACCCGGTCAGCTACCGGATCTCTTTCGTCTGGCGCGCGATGCAGCTGTTGCAAGAGCATCGCTCGCTAAGCATGTAAGTCTACTCAAAATGGATCTACAAATTTAATCCTATAATTACAGGTACGTGATCGGAACTGCGATCCCAATCGCGCGCATTGGTCAATATTCGATAATACGCTAGGCCGTTTCGAAAATCGCGCGAAACCCAAATGTGGTCAAGCCGGCGCCCCCGATTGGAAGCGCGCCAATCCCGGTTCCGATATGACCACCACGTGTATAATTTCTCATTATCCGGAACGAAGTGACGAACTGCATCAATAAATCCGGCGTTCCGCCAGGCGTTTAGCCCAGTTGTTTCTTCCGGCGTATGGCTTACAACACCAAGAAGCTGTTTATGGTTCCAAACATCGTTCTCCATCGGGGCAATGTTGAGGTCGCCAACCAATATCGATGAAACTGGTGGATGCCTCTCAAAATGCGCGCGTGCCTCGGCAATAAAATCCAGCTTATGACCATATTTTGGGTTAATCTCGCGATCAGGTACGTCACCGCCCGCAGGAACATAAAAATTATGGATCATAATCTGCCGATTACCGATCTGCATTTTTGCACAAATGTGTCGGCAATCACCCTTAGCACACCAATCGGGCATGCCGCTCTGGATGGTAATTGGAAATCTTGAGAAAATCGCGACGCCATTATATCCCTTCATGCCGCGCATCAACACGTGTGGTAACCCGAGTTGCGCACCAAGATCCCCCGGAAACAACTCATCGGGCACTTTGGTCTCCTGCAGGCAAATCACGTCGGGCGCCGCATCAGTCATTAGCTTAAACAATAATTCTTGGCGCAGCCGGACCGAATTAATATTCCAGGTCGCAACAATAATCTGATCACTCATACTAACTGAAACGAAACAGTACCAACACCGTCGATCGATCCTGAAATTCGTGCACCCCGTTCAACCGCAGCAACACCGTCAGGCGTACCCGTAAAAATCAGATCGCCCGGTGCCAAGGCAACTAGCTTGGACAAAAATGCGATGATTTCTGGCACCGACCAAATCATATCCTCCAGAGTGCCATCCTGTTTGATCGCATCGTCGACCGAAAGCGAAATTCGCCCACACGCTGGATGGCCAGTTTGCAGTGTTGGCACGATCAGGCCAATTGGAGCTGAAGCATCAAAGCCCTTGCTCATATCCCACGGTCGGCGCAGTAATTTAGCCTCATCCTGAAGGTCGCGTCGTGTCAGGTCGACTCCCGCAGCATATCCGTACACGTGCTCCAAAGCCTGCTCTATCGCAATGGCTTGGCCACCACGACCAATTGCTACGACAAGTTCCATCTCGAAATGCAGCGACCGTGTTGCAGTTGGAAATGGCACGTGATCGGACGAAATAACCGCGTCGGCTGGTTTGGAAAAAAAGAATGGAGGCTCGCGGTCGGGGTCTGCGCCCATCTCGCGCGCGTGTGCGGCATAGTTACGCCCAACACAAAAAATCCGCCTAACCGGAAACCGACCGCCGCCAGCGACAGAAACGCTGGGTAGCTCTGGTGGTTCGATCACCCAATCTGACATAAACAGTCCCTCATCGGCGAATTTTCAACGACCTAAACCCACGCGCACCGCCGTACCGAAACTTTCAAAAATGCGCTTTGACGCATCGTCATGATCGAAATCATATTCAGGATGCCACTGAACACCCAATAAATAGCCACCGGATGTCCCGGAGATTGCTTCCACCGTGCCATCCGTCGCACGCGCCTCCACCAGCAGGCCCCGCGCAAGACAATCAATACCCTGGTTATGCAGCGAATTGACCGCTAATAAATCGCTCTGGATAATGGTTGCCAATATACCACCCGACCGAAGCGACACATAATGAGCCTTGCCGGTCCGCACTGCCCCATGTGATTGCATCGGCATCGAGTGGTCAATTCGCCCTTCGATGTCCTGCACACGCTGGTGCAGAGTGCCCCCAAGAGCCACATTCAACTCTTGCAAGCCCCGGCAAATGGCAAGAACAGGAGTACCACGATTGAGAGCACCACGGATTAACGGTAACGTCACTTGGTCACGCTCAGAATCCTCCGGGGCTTCATCTGGTCGTTGCGCCGGCCCACCATAAAACTTTGCCGCGACATTACTGCGGCTTCCCGTCAGAATGATGCCGTCGAGCCTGTCCAGTAACGTCGAAATATCCGCGCTCTCACCATTGGCCGGAATCAACACCGGCGCCCCGCCAACTAACTGATCCACCGCGCGGACATAAGTATCGGATGCAGCGTGGTTAAGCATACCGAAGACGCCGAACGCTTTCCTACAACAGGAAATTCCAACCAGTCCTGGTATCCGCTTCACCATAAGCATTACTCTCAGATCTGACCGGGCGTGTCATCACACCGTGCGTGGGAGTCTGGTCTGCATCCCATATCAGTTTGAGTTAATACCTTGGATATATTCAAAGTCTTTATCGGGAAACGGTTTAACAGCGTGTAAATCGTATAAACTA
This sequence comes from Acidocella sp., assembly GCA_029077775.1. Classification (GTDB taxonomy): domain Bacteria; phylum Pseudomonadota; class Alphaproteobacteria; order Acetobacterales; family Acetobacteraceae; genus Acidocella. Next base: position 4,154 of record JAQNCU010000178.1, read on the forward strand.
ACCTGGGTGAGTTGCCCCTGCGCATCGGTCACCCGCCATTGCCGCAGTTCCAGCGGCTCTGTTGAAAACACCAACGTAATATGTCCCTGTTGAGCTTTTCTGGTCCGCACAAGCGTAACTTGCACCTCTCCCGGAGGCTCCGATATCTTGGTCACAGTTACCGGTCCAGACAGATCGATATGCTTTTGAAGCAAAATCCCCAGCGGTGTCGACCCCAGCGGTATGTTCGTAGTCTGCCTTAATTGGGGGTCATGGTACACCAACAAACCAAACCCCGCGACGAGCAATTCTGGGTCCGGCTTGTCGTATTGAAAGCGCATCTTTCCAGGGCGTTGCACAATCGCTTGTCCGGTCCGAACAGACCCATCCGCCCCAACCTGCATAAATTTTGCGGTTATTGTTTTCAAGCCATTTAGGTAATCAGAAACCTGCGCAAGGACCACCTGGTTTTTCGGTACGGATGTTACCGCAGAACTCTCGGCCGTCGAACAACTGAACATCAGTCCAGCCAATGCGCCAGGAACTGCGAATCGAGTCAGTCGCCGTCCCCAATGAATGGCGTAGCGCACGGAAGAAATCAACCGGCTAACGCAGACCGGCGTGGCGCCTCATCGGACGCCGAACGGCTTGCAGAAACCAACTCACCCATCACCGAACGGATTTCACGAAGAAACGCCGAACCCTTTGTCGTGCGCTGTACAAGCACGCTACGACGATCCGCCGGATCAACTTTCCTACGCGCGAGGTCCAGGTCAGACAAACGATCAAGCGCGCGCGTAATCGCGGGTTTCGATACGTTAAGTTGCTGGGCGAGTCCGCGCACCGTGTGAGCGCCCTCATTCAAGTAGCACGTCAAAAAAACGCCAAGCTGACGGGCAGAAAGATCAACCCCGTCGCGCCGAACCAATGCCACCACGGTATCGCGTAGAATACCAACCATGTCGTCTTGCGTCATTTGTATGGCCATTTCGCTATTCCTCATACGACTTAAACGACATCAATATCCGCGCCGTCGACGGACTCCACACCACGCGGAGAAAATCGGGTCCGGAGGATTCCGGTCAACCATTTCGATGGAGTGATCATCGCCATCCAGAAACAATCGCTGCTACAACAGTTATGAGACTTTGCCGCATTGAACAAGCCACTGAAACATGAAAACATTGCAACTCCGTTGCAACGAAATTAGCCGTCTTCTTGGCGCAATTTATGTTTCTGCGCGATGAGCGTACCGTTCAACGGCGGCAACCGTTGCACACAGCGCCTGCGCTTCGCCGCCTTCCGGCCGCCCTGGGCGCGATTGATCATTCCACGCGTATGTGTCGATGTGGGCCCACGGCAGGCTCGCCGGTACGAAGCGGTTCAAAAACAAGGCCGCGACGATTGCGCCCGCCATCGGCTTCGATCCCACTGTGTTAAAATCAGCAACGTTGCTATCCAACCACGTGTCATAACCAGGCCATAATGGCAACCGCCAGAGTGGATCATGCGCCGTCGCCCCGCCGGCAAGCAAAGAAGCTGCAAGGTTATCGTCGTTCGAAAACAAAGCAGGCAGATCGGGCCCTAGTGCAACTCGTGCTGCACCGGTTAATGTTGCGAAATCGATCATCCAGTCCGGGTCAGATGTCGCCGCGTCAGTCAACAGGTCGGCCAGAACAAGCCGCCCCTCCGCATCCGTATTGCCAACCTCTACCATTAATCCTGCCCGCGTCCGCAGAACGTCGAGAGGTCGCATCGCATGACCCGAAATACTATTTTCGACGCACCCAATCCGCACATCCAATCGTACCGGCAACTCGAGCGCCATGATGGCATACGCTACCCCCAGAGTGATTGCCGCACCCCCCATATCCTTCTTCATCCGTAACATCGCGCTGCTGGGTTTGATGTCGTAGCCGCCGGTGTCAAAGCAAACACCTTTGCCGCAAAGCGCGATCAAAGGCTTTCTTGCATCATGGCCCCACTGAAACCGCAGCATCTGCGGCGCCCGACTCGACCCCGCTCCAACAGCCGTCAGTGCAGGGTATCCCTCCGCGAGAGCATCTCCGGTAACCCGCTCGACCGATGCGCCGAACGCGCTTGCCACCTCAGCCCCCGCATCTGCCAGTTCGGCAGGCCCCAGAATATTTGCAGGTGTATTGATTAGATCACGGGCGAAACAGATTGCCCGCGCCAGGTGAGCCGGCCGCAATTGGTCGTCCGAAATAGCAATCAACGCACTTCCGTTCACCGACGATTTGAACCGGTCGTACCGATAGGCACCCGTCGCAATTCTGAACAGCGCATCGT
>JAQNCU010000179.1 GCA_029077775.1 Acidocella sp.
CAGATCGGGCTTCACGCCAAAAAACGCGGGCGACCACAACACCAGATCCGCGAGCTTACCCTCGCTCACCGACCCGACATGCTCCGCCATCCCCTGAGCGATCGCCGGGTTGATGGTGTATTTCGCGATATAGCGTTTCACCCGGTGGTTGTCCGCCGCCCCATCCCCCGCCAGCGCGCCACGCTGCGCCTTCATTTTATGCGCCGTCTGCCAGGTCCGGATAATCACCTCGCCCACCCGCCCCATCGCCTGGCTGTCCGAAGACATCATCGAGAGCGCACCGAGATCATGCAGTATATCCTCCGCCGCAATCGTCTCCCGGCGTATGCGGCTCTCGGCAAAAGCCAGATCCTCGGGGATGCTGGGGTCGAGATGATGGCACACCATCAGCATGTCCAAATGCTCGTCGAGTGTGTTCACGGTATAGGGACGGGTCGGGTTGGTCGAACTCGGCAGCACATTGGCCACCCCGGCCAAACGGATGATATCCGGCGCATGGCCCCCGCCTGCCCCCTCGGTATGGAAAGCGTGGATCGTGCGGCCTTTGAACGCGGCAATCGTATCCTCCACAAACCCGCTTTCATTCAGCGTGTCGGAATGCAGCATCACCTGCACATCAAAACGGTCGGCCACACCCAGGCAGCAATCAATCGACGCCGGGGTGGTGCCCCAATCCTCATGCAGCTTCAACGAGGACGCCCCCGCCCGCACCATCTCCTCCAACGCGGCGGGCTGGGATGCATTACCCTTGCCCGCAAAGGCCAAATTAACGGGAAACGCCTCGGCGGCCTGTAACATCCGCGCCAGATGAAATGGCCCCGGCGTGCAGGTGGTCGCGGCGGTGCCGGTCGCGGGTCCGGTCCCGCCACCCACCATGGTGGTAATGCCCGAGGCCAGCGCCTCCTCGATCTGCTGCGGGCAAATAAAGTGGATATGCGCGTCGATCCCGCCCGCCGTGATGATCTTACCCTCACCCGCAATTACCTCGGTCCCTGGCCCGATGATGATATCGACATTCGATTGAATATCCGGGTTGCCCGCCTTGCCAATTTTTTGAATCCGCCCGCCGACCAGCCCGATATCGGCCTTCACGATCCCCCAATGATCGATGATCACCGCGTTGGTGATCACGGTATCCACGGCGCCCTCGGCGTTGCTCATCTGGGATTGCCCCATGCCATCGCGAATCACCTTGCCGCCGCCGAATTTCACCTCATCGCCATAGGTCGTGAAATCCCGTTCGATCTCGATCAACAACCCGGTATCGGCAAGCCGCATCCGGTCTCCCACGGTCGGCCCGAACATATCCGCGTAAACCCGCCGGCTCAGCCGCGCCATGCTCAAACCTCCCCCATGACGAAACCACGAAACCCAATCACGCGCCGCCTGCCACCAAACGGCACCAGCGTGACCTCCCGTTCCTGCCCGGGCTCAAAGCGGATTGCGGTGCCCGCCGCGATGTCGAGCCGCATGCCGCGCGCCGCCGACCGGTCGAACGCCAACGCACCATTGCTCTCAGCGAAATGATAATGGCTGCCCACCTGGATCGGCCGGTCGCCGGTATTGGCCACCGGCAATGTCACGCGCGGCAACCCTGCATTCAGCTCAATCTCGCCAGAGGCTGTGAAAATCTCCCCCGGGATCATCGGATCGGCTCATGCACGGTCACCAGCTTGGTACCATCAGGAAACGTCGCCTCAACCTGCACATCATGGATCATCTCGGCCACCCCCTCCATCACCTGGTCGCGCCGCACAACATGCGCGCCCGCCTCCATCAAATCCGCCACCCGCCGCCCGTCACGCGCGCCCTCCACGACAAAATCAGTGATCAGCGCGATGGCCTCCGGATAATTCAGCTTCACGCCGCGCGCCAACCGCTTCGCGGCGACCATCGCGGCCATGGAAATCAGCAATTTATCTTTCTCGCGCGGTGTCAGATTCACGGCAACATCCCCCAAAATAGTTCAAGACTGCCACACCCGCGGCATCGCCCTTCCATCGCGGCACACCGCCAGCGCCGCCAGCACCGTTTGCCGCAATGCCGCCGCCGATGACGCGAGAATCCGCGCCACCAGTACACCCTCCACCACCGACGCCCCCGCTTGTTCAGCCATGGCCAGGGCTGCACGCAAATCGGCCAGACGCGCCTGCGCATCGGGGGCCGCGTAGATCAGGCTCGCCATCGCCATCGCGCCGTCACCCAGCGCCGGACGCGCCAGAATCTCATGCACATCGCCGTCCAGCCGGTTCATGTCGCGCAGCAGAACGCCACCCTCGCGCCGCAGCAGGATCCGGTCTCGCAACATACCCCGCCTTACCTGCTCACCCATCGCCTGCCGCCCGAACACCAAAGCTTCAACACCGAGGTAGCGCGCATCCGCCGCCATATTAATCTCCAGCGTACGCCGCAGCCGGAAACCATCGAAAAAAATCGTCTCCTGCGGCAAATATTCGAGCCTCGCGCCCGCATCCAGCGTTATGGCCGTGCTGATGATCGCCGGATCGTCCCCCAATGCCCGATACAACCGCTCCGCCGCCTGGCCGGACACAACCACCCGCGCCCCAGCTTCCAGCGTGATATCGCTGCGCAATTGGTCACCACCTGCAATCCCGCCCGAGATGTTCAACAGCACCGCCTCGCACGGCCCCACCCCGCCTGTGCGCGGCAAACGCGCGCGCAGACACCCAGCCTGGTAAAACCGCCTGATCCGGGTCCGCGATGTCACCGCATCGCAACCAAACACCAAGTCCACCGTGCCGTTGGCGCGTTGGGGCGATACGGGCCGCATTATTGGCAGGCTGAAATCGGTTACCGCATTCATAAGTTCAGTTTATGAGGCCAGCCAGAGCGCCAACACAATACGCCAAATACCGGGGACCAACCTTTTCACGGGAAACATCTCCGCGCCATATAGGCTTAAATGGCGGAACCTTCAGGAGCAGCTTCATGGCCATGCAACCCTATTCCGATTTCACCCCGAGCCTGAAGCCCGCCCCGCCTGGCACCGTCACAGGCCCCATGGCCGGGCATGAGTTCTTGGACATCAGCCTATATCTGAAGCCCCGCGCCCTTCCGCCCGGGCTCAACCGGGATGAAATCGCGGCCCAGCGGGCCCTGGACCACGCCGGAGACATCGCGCTCATTCAGGATTTCGCCGCGCAATCGGCGCTCACCATCACGGCCATCGAACCTGCCCGACGGCTGATCCGCCTGCGTGGCACTGCTGATGCCATGCAGACGGCGTTTCAGACCACCCTGGAGCTTTACCGCCATGAAGGCCATAATTTCCGTGGTCGTGTCGGCTGCCTCGCGCTCCCTTGCGATGTCGCCGCCGTGGTCGAGGCCGTGCTCGGCCTGGACACCCGCAAAATCGCCCGCCGCCACGCGATCATCCGGCCCCGCGCCAGCACCGCCGCCAGCTTTCTGCCCAACGCGGTCGCGAAATTTTATGATTGTCCGCCGGGCCTCACTGGTGCAGGCCAATGCATCGCCCTGATCGAACTCGGCGGCGGCTATCGTGACTCCGACACCAAAGCCGCCTTCAGCGATATGGGCCTTAACCCGCCTGACATTGTGGCGGTCAACCTGGATGGCGGGGCCAACAAGCCATCCCCCGACGATGGCGCCGATGGCGAGGTCGCACTCGACATCCAGGTCGCGGGCGGCGTCGCGCCCGGCGCCAAGCTCGCGGTTTATTTCACGGTCAACACCGATGCCGGTTTTATCGATGCCATCACGGCCGCCAGCCAGGACCGCGCCAACAACCCTTCAATCATCTCGATCAGCTGGGGCGGCCCGGAATCCAGCTGGACCGCGCAATCGCAAGCCGCGATGACCAGCGCGCTGGCCGACGCAGCCAAGCTCAACATCTCGGTCTTCGTCGCCGCCGGGGATAACCTCGCGACCGATGGCCTGACCGACGGCCAGGCGCATGTCGATTTCCCCGCCGCCAGCCCCTTCGCGATCGGCTGCGGCGGCACGTTGATCACGGTCGAGACCAACACCATCACAGCCGAGCATGTCTGGAACGAGGGCAGCAGCGGCACCGGCGGCGGCATCAGCGCCGTATATCCCGTGCCGGATTTCCAGGCGCATCTCAACCTTCCCGCCAACGTAAATGGCGGCGGCCCAGGGCGCGGCGTCCCGGATGTCGCGGGCAATGCCGACCCGAATTCGGGCTATGTCATCACCGTCAACGGCCAGCGGGAGGTGGTGGGCGGCACCAGCGCGGTCGCGCCATTCTGGGCGGGCCTGACCGCGCTGATCAACCAAAACGCCGCCACGCCCGCAGGATTTTTCCTCCCCACGCTTTATAGTGCCGCCGCCACACTTCGCGACATCACGCAAGGCAACAACAAACCCAGCGGCAGCACGGTCGGCTATGATGCCGGGCCGGGCTGGGATGCCTGCACGGGGCTTGGCGTGCCGGTCGGAACGGCCATGCTGAAATTATTCTTGCCCCCCGGTGTTTCTTAAAGCATCTGGTTTCTGCTAATTTTCCTGATGTCGCAAAAGCGCAATCTGCGGGTCGCCCAGGCCGCTGGCATCGGCCTCGCGCAGCGCGGCATCCAGTTATTGACCGCACTCATCACCCTGCCGCTTGCGCTGCACAGCCTGGGCCTGTCCGGCTTTGGCATCTGGGGTGCAGCCATCTCGCTCTCCTGGCTCACGGGGCTACTGGATTTCGGACTCGGCAGCGCGTTGATCACGCTGCTGCCGCAATGCCTCGCCGCTGGCGATTTCACCACCGCACGGGCGCAAATCACCGCCGCCCTGTCGGGTAGTGCCGCACTCTCGGTGGTCATCCTCATCGCCGGGCTGGGTCTCCTGCGCCTCACCGCAAGCCCGCTTACAATCTTGCCTCTGGATATCGCCATCTGCGGATTGGCGCTGAATATCCCCATGAGCATCGCCGGAAACATCTGGTTTGGGCTGCAAAAGGGCCACATGGCCGGGCTGTGGGAACTGGCGCAAACGCTGCTCACCTTGGCTTTTTTGGTGCTGGCCGCCGCCTGCCATGCCGGTGTCACGGTCATGGTCGGCGCGGTGTACCTCGCTCTGCTGCTCGCGAATACCGGAAGCCTGATCCAGTTGCTCCACCGCCACGAGCAACTCCGGCCACGTGGTTTGGCCGGGGCGGAGGGCGTCCTTCGCGGCGTCCTCGGCCAAGGCGGCTTGTTATTCGCCATCGCCGCGGCCTCATCGTGCAGCTTCATGTTCGACAACCTCGCCGCCTTGCACTGGCTGGGTGCCGCGGCCTCAGCACAGATCACGGTGGCGTTGCGGCTCGGTACCACCGCCACCGGGCTATTTACGGTCATCACCCAGCCGCTCTGGCCCGCCTTTGTCGAGGCCACCACGTTGCAAGACCGGCGCTGGGCAACACGCAGCCTGCTCTGGGGGACTCTTCTGGTCGCCGGGCTCGGCATTGCTGGCGGCGCAATCATAATCTACCGTGGCGCGGCCATACTGCGCTGGTGGCTCCACGCGGATATCGGCATCAACCAAACCCTGCTCTGGTCAATCGCGGCGTGGATCATGGCACTCTCCATCCCGCGCGTGTGCACATTGTACTTCAATGCGTGCGCCATCCTGCGTTTCCAGGTCGCCGCCAGCATCGCCGCCCTTGCCGTATCGCTCGCCCTCAAAATCACACTCGCCCCTAAATTCGGCCCGGCTGGCATCCTCGCCGCCACCGCGATCGCCTGGGTCGCCATTATCTGGCCCGCCTATGCCTGGCGGTTGAGCCGACCTCAAACGGGTACAACATTGCCCTGATGACGGCGCGACATCCTCGGGTTATGAACCCCTATGCCGAACCGTAATGCCATGGTCAGAGCTTTGTTAAAGTACCGGCCCATGGTGCTCGGTCTGGCCATTTGTCTTTCGGGTTGTGTCCAACCCCCCACCTTTCATCCCATGGTGACATCAACCGCCGCGCCCGGCCCCGCGACCTCAATCATTTCCACCGACATGAAAAAAGCCTATATCGACGGTTTCGTCGCCGGACGGCGCTATCAACTGCGTCGTGACCGCGCCTTTGAGGCCGCGCAGAACGCCAAGCTTCATCCATCGGCCCTGCCAGCTTCCGCGGCCCCCGCCAAAACCGGTGCGGCCTGCCCGCCAGCCGCCCTGCCGCCCAGCAACCCGCCAATGCCTAACGCCGTTCCGCCCGATAACAACCAGGGCAGCTACAACCCAGACGGCCCGGCAAAACCGCTCTCAGGCTCGACCGTCCCGTTCTAGACCCGGATGATCCTTGATCGAATCGCTTTGCGATCCGATCAAGGATCATCCGGGTCTACCGAAATAGCTAGAGCGTAGTGACGAATTCAGTATTTTGGGGATTCCGGCGCGGCAAGAAGTCTGATTCAAGACTGATTTTTGAGGATCAGCTTGATGATA
>JAQNCU010000180.1 GCA_029077775.1 Acidocella sp.
TGATCCATCACACCCTACCGGTTCGCAATGGAGGGTGGTGCCGCCAGATCGCGTGGCGTCGGCTGCCAATGCCCCGCATTTAGCGCGAAGACCGGCCCGGACGCCACGGCGAGCGGATCAGGATTAGAGCAGCCCGCGAGGAGGCCGAAGGTGATAATGATCAAGAGCAACTGAAACAATCGCCCCGGAACCGCCAATATCGCGGGAGGGGGCCTCTTCGAGACAAATTTCCGATAAACCGCCCAAAGCAAAAAGAGCAAAACAGGGAGGTGTATCAGATTATTTGCTGTTTTAACCATGATTTCGTGCATCTAAGCTCTCCCCGGAACTGGCCGTCCACTACCGCGAACAGATTGCACCACACGCCCCACTTGCATCGCCGACGATGCCATATTTAACGGGCTGATAGCGACGCCACCGCCAAGATAGCTGGCCACGGCTGGCAGAAAAGCGCAGATCAAACTGCCTAAAGTTAGAAAGACCAAGAATTGAATGCATATGGTTACCGTTTCCGCCGTATTCGCGAAACTCAGATTTGTCATACTGACGTTGAAATATGCTGCGTCACCATTCATGATAATGCTCAATACAATATCGATGAGCAGCGTGAGAATCGTCAAACCGATCAGCTTGCCGATGAAGCGGTCAGCGATTCCTCTCGTCGCCGTGAACAAATATCCCGCCAATACAAATGGTCCGATCGAGACCATGACGTCAATCATAATTCTGGTTGCCTCGTAAATAAGGAACGTGATTCCAATTGGAAAAACGATAAAATCTTGCAAAAGACCAAGTTCAACCGAATACAAGACATTATAGAAATTCAGGTGCCGTTCCGCCGTCACGAATAATTCGTTGGCTTCATTCCAAATCGCATCGAATTGGTGCGCGGTTGGTTGCGCACCCGTCACGCCCAAGAATGCCGATGAAAGCCAGTTCGGAACTCCTGTGGCGAAAAATGACACGACATACTCGTTGTAAAGCGTTGCTGACATCAACAAACCGACAACCAGACTCACGGAAATAATTCGTGAAACTCCTGTTCGCACACCCACATCGCCGCGCATGACGAGTATGCCCGTGAGAATAATCCAAAGCACAATGATGGCCGTCAGCGGCCCTTGGATCGCCGCCATTGCCGCATTCACCGTGGCCATCATGCCGTTTGTAAATGGCTGCTGTATCGTTTGGTCGAATACATAAAACGGATCGAGGTTGCTAGCACCTGCCATGGCCTACCTCACGGAGATTTTGGTTTTGAATTCGGGGGCGCTGCCGTCGCATTGAAAGCGGCGGCAGCGGTCGCATAATCCGCGCCTGCAAGCTGCGCGTCAGCCGATGCCACATTCTGACAGGCGGCTGGCGTCATCGTCGCGGCATCCCCGGCACAGCGCTGTTCGTCCTGTTTAAGGATATCAGGGTGCTTCACATACCATGCGGCAGAATGTATCTGCGGTGGCGGCAATACCGGAAATGCAGCAGATTGTTGATCTATACTTGACCGTCCGGGATGACCTTGAATAACCACCAGATAAAGGCCTCCACAACCGGCTATCACGATCAAGGCTCCGATAGAAATTTTTAAATTTATCATGGCTATTGTCCTGCACTATCGGCCGCTGCGGCCTGGCTATAGTCAGATGAGGCATTCGTCATATCCTGAACGAACTGCTCCTTTTCCTGCTGTTGCTGCGACTGTACCTGCTCACTTGCCAGCACTTGAAGATTCTGTGCCTGCGCCTGTTGTGCCTGCACAAACTGGCTCTCCGCCGCGATACGGCCATTGATTGCGTCAAGCTGTGTGATGGAACTTGCCGCGTTCAGGTCCGATTCCAGGTTCGGCAATTCCTGCATGCGCTGTTGAATGGCGGTGAGGTTCGTCGCAGCAATTCCTTCAATATTTGCAATGCTATTTCCGTTGGCATTCAATTGAGTGCTCGCTGCCGAACCATCCGTGGGCGAATAGACATGGCTCTGGTCATAATAGCCTGCCGCCGCACCGGACGGCGAAGTGGTTCCACTCACCAGCCCAGCCATCGCATTCGCCACCGGCATCGGGTTTTCGATGGACTGATTTTCCATACCCGCCGCCATGCTGAGAATATTAGTGGGGTTAGTAAACATCTGATAGGTCTGTTCAAGCTGCGATAATTGCGCCTTGAGCTGCTCGACCGCGATAATCGATTGCGCCGCAGTCTGAATATTCTGACCCAGATTGGCGCTATCAATCACCGCCATCTGTGCCACGGCCTTCTGCACCGTACACACATCAAGCATCATACCGGTACTCAGCATCAAAGCTGCGAACAATGCTGGTTTCATGGCATCCTCCTGTCAGTCCTTGGCATCATGGTAGGAACGCAAAAATTCCTGCAGCCAGTGCTCTGGGGCATCGCCCAGTTTCTGGCGAAGTGTTTCTGCAAAGCGTACTGTGTTGGCGCGGCCTGAAAGGATCGCGACATAATCGCGCATTTGTCCGAGATCGAACTCGCAAATGATACTGGCTTTCTCACGCTTGAGCAGGAACCGGCGTTTGCCCACCTCCATGTCTTCACGCACGGCGCGGTACTCACCTTCAGTGCATTTGAGCCCATCAATATAAACGGCCCGATCCGCCGTTGGGGACGGGAACATGATTTTCGTCTGACATTGCGCCACGATCGACGGCCCGAGCGGGCTTTCCAGAATATGCTCGGGCATCTGCAGCGCCAGAAACACCGCGCCATTGCTCTTGCGCACGGTCAGCAGCAGATTATCGACCACGGCAGCGAATTGCGGATTCTTGAGGTAGAAGCGGAATTCATCGACGCTCAGCACGACGCGCCGTCCATCAAGAATTTGCGTGACCCGATAGAGCAGATACGCTCCGGCGGGCGCGCAAACCTCGTCATGTTCGAGCAGTTGCGTCATATCGACGCCCGTTATCGCACCATCGAGACGCACATCGTCCCGCTCACCGTCAAACGCCCAGCCCAGCGCGTTGCCACGGCACCATTTCTCCAGGCGAGGACCCAGCCCCATCGGATCGGTATGACCGAGGAATTCCCGCAAGCCGGCAAGCGAGCGCAAATCTTCCGGCATACTGAGCTGTCGAGCGATGGCGCGTTCCAGGCGCTTTTCTTCATCAGGGTTGAGGCCGCCTTTGCCGTCGCTCTGCACCAGCGCGATCAGCCAGCCCCGCAGAAAATCCCGGTCCGCTTCGGTATTCTTGAGCCCTCGCAAGGGCGCCACGCCGGAGGCTTCGCCACGCCGTAATTCGAGATAGGTGCCGCCCGTGGCACGGACCAGCAATTCTCCGCCCCGGTCCTTGTCAAAAAATACCACCGATCCCGCGCGACGCGGCTCTGCGTTCTCCTCCACCATCGCCTGCTCGAACATCGCTAGCAAAAACATTAACAGCGCGGTTTTGCCCGAGCCAATTGGCCCAAAGATGATCGTCATCGCCACGTCGGCCACATGCGGCACGTAATCATAGGCCGTCCCGCCGTCGGTGCGGAACCGCGCAATGGGGGCGCCCCAATGGCCGGTTTTCTCTCCAGCGGGGAAATTATCGAAGCTGGACAGCCCGGCAAAATTGCGCGAGTTGATCGCCCCTGGCCGCGTCCGCCATTCTAAATTACCGGGCAGTTGCGACCAGAAGGCCGCCTCCAGCCCCAGCCGCTCTTCAACCACCACCGCCCCGGCATCAGCCAGCCGCCCCCGCGCCAGCCCGGCACGCTCCTCCACCTCGGCCAGTGAGTGACCATACACCGCCAGCGAGAGGTGGTGTGCGCCCATGACGAATTCGTTGGATGCCAAGGCATCCGCCGCCTCGTCCAGCCCGGCGATCTGGCTCAGCGCTTTATCCTGCGCACCCAGCATCTGCGCCGATTTCAGGGAAAGCCGATCCTGCGCCTGGGCGCGGGTGACAAAGGCGAAGGATTGCGACAGCACGACGGGGAACGGCACTGAAAGCAGCGTGTTCAGCATCCCCGGCCTGGTCTTGGCCGGATATTCGCGGAAAGAGAAAATCGTCCCGAACAAACTTTTGTCCGGGGCGCGGATTTCTATGCCGCGCCGCCCGCAAATCACGCGGTCAGTGTAGATCGAATCCCCCAAATGCCCAGAGACGATCGGCACGGGCAGCGGCCGGGCGGTAATGACCAGCCGAAGTGCCTGGGCAATTTCCGAGAAGGCGATCCCACCCCGCTCAACCACCCCCAGCCGCCGGACTCTGAATCCTTCCAGCCCATTCGCCAGAATGATCCACCGGTCCTCTAACTCGCGCGCCAGCCCCTCCGAGGTCTCCGGTATTTTACGCCCCCGCCGCGCCCACCGTCGGGCTATGCCCGTGCCCAGCGGGCTGCGCGGTGAGACCAGCAGGCTGACATAATAATCATTCCTATACAGTCGGCCGTCCAGAATGCTCCGCCTGTAGGTTTCGTCCAGCGCTTGGGCAAAGCCGGAGCGGAACCGGCGGGCGGAAGCCGCGCCCATATCTTCATGGCGGATGAGATGCGTATGAAGGGTGATGTTGTCGTCAGCGAGATTACGATATAGCGTGTTGAGCAACCGCAGCCGGGCATTGCGCGCTTCATGGTCAGCCAGTTCGAACGCTTGGCCCTCAATATGTGCCATCGCCAATAACGCGCCGTTTTCCAGCAGCAGGGTTTGCGGCCCTATATGCCCGATATAGGGCAAATACTGCGTAGCGGCGCGCTCGGTACGGCTGACATCACCCCACATCGAGCATCCCCCGGCCGCGTTGTCGGCTATGGCTTGGGGATGGTGACACCGAAGCCCCGCCCCAACGCTTGCTGTCGACCGAGCGGCCAGCGGTGCGCAAATAAAGCAGTACGACGCCCACCGCGTTATAATCGCGCGCCACCAGTTCCCGCGCCGCCAGCCAGAGCGGTGCCATGACGGCCAGATACAGCGGGTTCTTCAGCACCACCACGATCAGCCCGGCCAGCATGAGCAGCATGGCCCCGAGGCTCAGCGGCACGCCCATGAACATCGCGGGCCTCGTCGCCGCGAGGTACAGCGTATCGGCTTCCAGGGGCTCCATCTCAGCCGCCCCCGGTCAGAGTCTGGCCCAGATAGGAGGCCCCGAACATAATGACGATGCCGCCGATAATGCCCGCGATCACCCCAAGCGAGGCCCGGCCGAACATGAACAAAAACCCGATGCCGATAATCCCGAGCACGGCGATCGTCTCGCCGAACGGCCCCAGGATGAAGGTGCAGACATTATTGATCATGGTCTGCGGACTGGCACCGCCTGAGACGGTCTGGGCGTAGGCAAGTGCTGGGATGCCCAGCATTCCCACCAGCAATAGCAAGCGCCACGCTCGGGCCACCACGGGCCAGAATCTGGTCATGCGCAACTTCTGCACCTGCGCCAAGAGCAGCGGGGCGATCATGTCCATCACGGCGACCTCATCGTTTGGGGTGGAGAACCGGCCTCAGCGGCCGCGACAGCGTCGTGCCCGGCCATGTCCAGCCCCAATGGCACCAGCCATGGCGCGCCATGGGCCTGCGTGTAGTCACCGGTGGCCGAGACATTCCATGCAGGCGGCATGTCCGTGGCGGCATCTGGCGGGTTTTGTGGCAAAGACGCCGACACCGGGACCGCGCTGGCATTGCGTATCACCCTCCTGGCATAGCCATTCATGATGCCTTTAAGCGGCGAACCCGTGTTGTAAATCGAGAGTGCCATCAGCAAGGCGGTTTGCTGCCCAGGCTTGACCGGACCGCCGCCATAAGCCGCCCGCAGCACCGCGGCGCCGGCCGCCAGTGATGCGCAAGGATTGAGCGCTTCGTTCACCGTCATCCCCAGCGCGGGCAAATTGCCGCTGTTGATCTGCATCAGCCCCAGATCGACGGAATGCCCTGCGGCAATCCACGCCGCAGCTTCGGTCTCGGCCGCCTGCAGGCTGGGCGGATCGCCGCTGACGCGCGCCGAATTGTCGTGCAGCCTCCAGGGGTGAAAATTGCTTTCTGTGCGAGCGACGGCACTGAGCACCCATTCGGGAGTGGAGGGCGCGCAGCGGGCGGCCAAAGCAGAAAATGTCGCGGCAGATACTGCAGATGCAGAGGCGGCTTGCGCGGGCAGCGAAACAGATGCCAACAGGCCTGCCAAACCAACAATGCGCCGTACCAGCAACGGCAAGCCGCCTGTCAGCCTGTCCGACTGCCCGGCCATCTACGCGGTCACAACTTGCCGCCCGCCAGCCCGGGCGGACAGGCGCTGACGCATGGTGGCAAGCACCTTAGAGCTGGCCTCCCAAATCCCAGCCTGAATGTCGCCGATCTCCGGGCGCGCCTGCGCCAGTTTTTCCGGGCACCAGCCGATCCGCGCATAAATGCGTATCATCGGTGTCTCATACACACCAAGTATAAAT
>JAQNCU010000181.1 GCA_029077775.1 Acidocella sp.
GGGCACGAAATGAAGGTGCTGTGGCGCGGTTCCATCCTGTTGCGCACGCGCCGGTTTGTGCTGGTGCCGGTGCTCGCTGTGGGGTTGCTGTTTCAGGCGGTGGCGGTGGTGCTCGCCTGGATGATCACAAAGCACAGCCTGCCGCGTGATGAGATGATCCTGGTGGCCGATCTCAACCTGTTTTTTTTCGGTTTTTTGATGCTCTCGCGCGCCATGACCGCCGCGATCGATGTTTTATACGCGCGCGGCGACGTGGATTTTCTGCTGGCCTCGCCAATCCCGCCCCGGCGGGTGCTGGCGGTGCGCATGGTCGGCGTAGGTGCCAGTGTTGCCGCCCCGTGGCTGTTGCTGGCGGGGGCGCTGGCCAATGGCCTGCTGCTGTTCGGGCAGGTCTGGGCGCTCGCCATTTACCCGATGGTGCTGGCTGAAGGGATGCTCGCATCGGCACTGGCTTTTGCGCTGGTGGTGCAATTGGTCGGCCTGGTCGGCCCGGCGGCGGCCAGACGGGCCGGGCATGTTCTGGCGCTGGTGATGGGCGTCTTTATCTTTGCGCTGGGTCAGGCACCACGCTTCATCGCCCCGGCACGGCTGGGCCGATTCTGGCAGTCCGTGTTGCCAACCGGCGCGGCGCGGGGGCCGCAATGGGTGTTCGGCCGCGCCTTGCTGGGGGAGGGTGGGCCGTTGCTCGCCAGCCTTGCTTTGGCGCTGGCGGTGTTTCTGCTGATCTGGATGGCGCTGGATAAAAACTTCGCCACGGGGGCCATCAGCGCCGCCGCCTATCGCCCGCCCGGTGCCGCGCGCGTGCAAGGCGGGCTGTTCCGCACCGGGCCAGGCGGCGCGCTGTTTGCCAAAAACCTGCGGCTGCTCGCGCGGTTTCCCGGTGTTGTCAGCCAGACGGTCTATCGCTCCCTGGTGCTCGTGCCTGTGGCGATGATCCTGGCGGGCAAACTGCATTTCAGCGACAGCGCGCTGGCTGGTATCAAGGTGGTGGCGCCGCTTCTGGTGTTCCTGGCCGGGCAGCTCGGGTTATTTTTTATCTCGGTGATCATGGGGTCTGACGAGTCCCAGGATTTGGCGTTCAGCGCGCCTGTGGCGCCACTAATGCTGCGCCGGACGGCGCTGCTGGCGGCATGTTATGCCACGCTGCTGCTAATGGCGCTGCCTGTGCTGGGGGTTCTGGCACGCGCGCCGGGCTTGTTGCCTGTGGTGCTGGTGGGCATGGCCGGGGCGATGATCAGCAACGCCATGCTCGGCTGGTATCTGCCGATCCCGCTCATCCGCACGGATTTTGGCCGCGCGCAATCCGGCACTTTGCTCGGGCTGGTCTATGGTGTCGCGGTCAGTTCAGCCTGGGCATTTCTGGCGTGGCTGTTATCATAACCAAGGCTTTTCACCTCACCGGTACATTATCCAGCAACCTTATACGGCCCAGCCGTGCCGCCACGATCAGCCGGGCCGGGCCGGTCAACGCCGCCAGCGGCTCCAGGCTGCTGGCCGCGACGAGCGCCAGATAATCCGGCGTCATCCCGGCGGCGGTAACAGCCATGCGGGCGCGCGCCAGCGCCGGTTCCACATCGCCATTTTGCCGGATCATCGCCGCCGCACCGCTCAGGGCCGCATATAATTTCGGGGCGGTCAGGCGCTCGGTTGGTGTAAGGAACCGGTTGCGGGAGGACAGCGCCAGCCCGTCATCCTCGCGCATGGTCGGCACCGGAACCACCGATACCGGCAGCAAAAGGTCCGCTACGATGCGGCTGATCACCTGGATCTGTTGCCAATCTTTCTCACCAAAATAGGCCGCAGCGGGGCGGACCTGCCCGAATAATTTCGCCACCACGGTCGCCACGCCGGCAAAATGGCCGGGCCGCGCCTCACCCTCCCAGCGCAAGGCCGGGCCCGCCACGGTGATGGTGCTGGCTGAATCGGGCGGATACATGGTCGCCACATCCGGCAGCCAGACCAGATCACACCCCGCCGCCGCCAGCGCCGCGAGGTCGCCGTCCTCATCGCGTGGATAGGCCAGAAAATCCTCATTCGGACCAAATTGCAGCGGGTTGACGAAAATGCTCGCCGCCACGGGTTGCCCGGCGGCGCGGGCGGCGGCGACCAGCGCCAGATGCCCGCGATGCAACGCCCCCATGGTCGGCACCAGCCCAAGCGCCCCCAGGGATTTTGCGGCACTACGAAGTGTTTTTAGGTCTCGGGCAATGATCATGGCGGCGGTTTTGACGATTTCGGGCACGCCGTCCAGTGCCACTGATTACCGGGATGATGCATTGGTAAAACCGGCGCCATCGCTCAATATCGCCTGCGCCGCCGGGGTGATGCCCCATTCATCATGCAAAACGAGGCCGGGGAGGATGACATCCGGTGATTTTACCGCCTTGCGGGCCGAAACCAGCAGCATTTTGCTGGGCAGCCCGGCGCGTGGCCAAAGCGGGCGCAGCGTGATGCCGCCGCATTGTGTATGAAGGGCAGCACAGGCAAGGCTGAGTGAAGCGGCTGGCAGAATGAGGGTAATGCTTCCGCGTGGGCGCAATACCCGGATCATGGCAGCAACCCAAGCGGCCAGCAATCCAGGCGTGGCCCGGTGCGCCAACGCCCGTTGGGGGTCGGGTGAGGGGGAACTCAGCGGGCTGAACCATGGCGGATTGGCCATGACATGATCGAACAGCCCGGCGCGAAACGGCAATGCCGCGATATCCGCCTGGACGCAGAAGATATTTGCCAGGCCGTTATCCTTAAAATTCTGCCGTGCGATCTCGGCGGTCTGCCGGTCGATCTCCACGCCCACACCGATAATACCAGGGCGGCGCGCTGCCAGGCACAACAAAGCGGCCCCGGCGCCCGTACCGGCATCGAGCACCATCTCCCCCGACCGGGCGGTGATGCTGGCGGCGAGCAGCACGGGCTCGAACCCTGAGCGGTGGCCGGAACCACGTTGCCGGTAAGCCACGCGTCCATTTAATAATCGGTCTTCGGTGAAATCTGCCATGGTTCGCTGGCTTGACCCTTTCGGAACTGCGCCCGATATGACCATTAACGGAATTCTCAACGGCAGGTTAGGGCGCAAGATCGTGGATGGGGGGACGCCAGTGACGGCCGACGCTCTGGTTCGGCTCACGGCAATGCTGGAGCCGGAATTGCAGGCGACAAACCGCGCGATCGTCGCGCGGATGGACAGCCCGGTTGCGCTCATCCCGCAGCTGGCGGCGCATCTGGTGGCGGCGGGCGGTAAACGGCTGCGGCCTTTGCTCACCCTGGCGGCGGCGCGTCTGTGCGGCTATCAGGGTGACCGACAGGTGCGGCTGGCCGCCTGTGTCGAATTCATCCACACCGCGACCCTGCTGCATGACGATGTGGTGGATGAAAGCGTGCTGCGGCGCGGGTTTGCCAGCGCCAATGCGGTGTTCGGCAATAAAGCATCCGTGCTGGTGGGGGATTTTTTGTTCGCCCGGGCCTTTCAGCTAATGGTCGAGGACGGATCGCTGGACGTGTTGCGGATCCTCTCAGCGGCGGCGGCGACAATCGCCGAGGGTGAGGTGTTGCAACTCACCACACAGAACGACCTTGCCACCACCGAGGCGCGGTATTTCGACGTGATCCGGGGCAAAACGGCGGCATTATTCGCGGCGGCGTGTGAGGTAGGCGGCGTGATCAGCGGGCGCGACACGACATCATGCACAGCACTCGCGCGGTTCGGTATGGATTTGGGCATGGCCTTCCAACTGGTGGATGACGCGCTCGATTACAGCGCGGACGAGGCCGAACTGGGCAAAACCGTGGGCGATGATTTCCGCGAGGGTAAGCTCACCTACCCCGTTCTGCTCGCCATTGCGGCGGCGGACGCGCCGGAGCGGGCATTCTGGGCACGCACCATCGGGGAGGGAACGCAGGAGGAACCGGACCTCAACACAGCCTTGGGCCTGATCCGCAAACACAACGCCACGGGCCACAGCCTGGCGCGGGCCGATGCGTTTGTAGGCTCCGCCTGTGCTGCGTTGATGATTTTCCCCGATTCGCCCATCCGGGCGGCGTTGCTGGATGTGGCGCGCTACACCACCGCCCGGAAATTTTAACCGCTAAATTTTATCGTTGGCGGGCTCGGGGGTAATAAACGAGGTGACGGTGCTGCGCACCACGTTCACCACCACGCTGGGTGCGATCTCGACCTCGATCTCCGTGGCACCGTCACCAGCTTTTTTTACCACGCCGACAATACCGCCTGCTGTGACGATTTTGTCGCCGCGTTTGAGCATGGCGAGCCGCGCCTTCAGCTTTTTCTGCTGAACCTGGGTGGGGCGGATCAGCAGGAAGTAAAAAACGACAAAGATCAGCACCAGCGGCGCGAACTGCGCGAGAGAGGTGAGGGAGGTGGCGCCGCCCGAGAGGGTCTGGGCGTAGGCTGGTGTGATAAACATTTATGCTCCTGGTTGCCGATAATTGCGGCGGACCATAGGTTGCGCCGCGATGCAGTCAACTGGGGGCGAATTTATGGAGGAGAGCCTGTTGCGCCGGATCGCCGAGGCACTGGAGCGTTTGGCGCCGCCCGCGCCTAGGCCAGCCGCACTTATCGGCGCGGATGCGTTTATCTGGCACCCGGCACGGTTTGAACTCTCAACTGTGCCGCAGGTCTCGGGCGTTGCCCTGGGGCTGTTGCAGGGCATCGGCCAGCAGAAACAGATTTTGCTGGACAATACAAAACGCTTCGCCGCCGGGCTGCCCGCCAACAATGCCATGCTGTGGGGCGCGCGGGGCATGGGCAAATCATCGCTGGTGAAAGCCGTGCATGGGCATGTGAACGAACGAACCCAAGGGGCGCTGGCGCTGATCGAGATCCACCGCGAGGATATCAGCACGCTGCCGGCACTGCTGTCCGCCTTGCGCGGGCAGGCGCGACGCTGCCTGATATTCTGCGACGATTTGTCGTTTGAGCGTGAGGACGCGGATTATAAGGCGCTGAAATCGGTGCTGGATGGCGGGATCGAGGGACGGCCCGACAATGTTTTGTTCTATGCGACATCTAACCGGCGGCATTTGATGCCGCGCGACATGATGGAAAATGAGCGCGCCACCGCGATTCATCCGGGCGAGGCGGTGGAGGAGAAAGTCTCCCTCTCCGACCGGTTCGGGCTCTGGCTCGGCTTTCACCAGGGTGGGCAGGATTTGTATTTCGCGATGGTGGAGGGCTATGCCGCCGCCCTTGCTTTGCCGATTGGCCCGGAAGCCCTGCGCGCCGAGGCCGTGGAATGGTCGGCCACACGCGGCGCGCGCTCAGGCCGGGTGGCGTGGCAGTTCATCCAGGACCTCTCAGGCCGGCTCGGTGTGGGTAAGGCGGGTTGATTTACCCCGGAGAACATTGCAGTTACCCGGGCGGGCGATACGCCGGGAAGGGTGGCCGAGTGGTTTAAGGCAGCGGTCTTGAAAACCGCCGTGCGTTAACGCGTACCGTGGGTTCGAATCCCACCCCTTCCGCCATTTCAGTCCCTGAGCGGGCACGCCGGTTGCGCCAACGTTCGCCGCTAGCGTCTGTAACAGCCGGGACTTCGATCCCATGATGCGGATCTCGCCTTCAGCGACCTCCACGCGCTGCGCAAGCGCGCGAAGATGATCGCGGCGATAGCCGCCGCCTTCAAGCCGGATACGCTGGCGCGCCGTGCTGGCGAATTTGCTCAACATCTGCGGCGTGACTGCCTGGCTCCCTGAGTTCTGAAGCATGGCCTGCGCGCGTTCGGCGTCGGCCTTGGCTTGATCGCGGATGGCCTTCAGGCCTTCGATACGGTCCTTGAGCGCCGGGTCGTGCAGGTCGGCGACGCCCGCCTCGATCGCATCATAGAGGCGCTTGAGGCGCAGTTCGGATTCGGCGGCGCGCTTGTTCAGCTCGGCGATGTGCTCGCGCTGGCGCTCGCCGCGTTCCTGCCGCCGGTCGAGGACCCCGGCGAGGATCGTTTCCAGCCGTTCGGGCTGAAGCAGGCGTCCCTCCAGATGGTTGGCGACCAGATCGTCCAGCTTCTCCATCGGCACCGCCATGCCGTCGCAGCCGGTCGGTCCCTGCCGGGCTTTGGTCGAGCAGGCATAGTAACGGTATCGCCCGCCCTTGCCGGTGCGGATGGTCATGGCCCCGCCGCACTTCGCGCAATGGATCAGACCTGTGAGCAGGGTCGGCCCGCTGATGACAGCCGATGGCGTCACCCTGGGGTGACGGGATTTGAGCAGCGCCTGCACCGTGCCAAAAGTCTCGCGGTCGATGATCGGCGGCACCGGGACGACCACGATCTCGCTGACCGGCTTCAATTCCTTGGATTTGGACCGCTTGTTGAACTCATGCTCTCCAATGTAGCTCCGGCGCGTGAGGATGCGGTGGACCTGGC
>JAQNCU010000002.1 GCA_029077775.1 Acidocella sp.
CCAGCACCGCGGCGCCGACCAGCGCCTCGCCCTCCGTCACCACGCCCAGATGCACGAACAGCACCCCAAGTTTTTTCTGCGTGTCGGTGATGGTGATGCGCAGGCCATCGGCGCCTGTGACAATGCCGCAATCCCCCAGTTGTCCGCCGCTTTCGGCGTAAAATGGGGTTTGGTTGACGAGAATGGCGATGTGCTGGCCAGAGGTGGCGGTGGTCGCCGGGGTGGCATCTACGATCAGCGCGGTGATGGTGGCTTCAGCGGTTTCCGTGCTGTAGCCGAGGAACTCGGTCGCACCCAGATTGTCCTTTAGTTCAAACCAGAGGGATTCTGTGGCGGCCTCGCCCGAGCCTGCCCAGGCGGCACGCGCACGGGTGCGCTGTTCGGCCATGGCTTTATTGAAGCCTTCGATATCGACGGATTTATCGGCTTCGCGCAGCGCATCCTGGGTGAGGTCGAGCGGGAAGCCGAAGGTGTCGTAGAGTTTGAACGCCACGGCACCGGGCAGGGCAGCGCCGGGGGCAAGCTTGGCGGCTTCCTCATCCAGCAGGGTCATGCCGCGGTCGAGCATGGCGCGGAAGCGGTTTTCCTCCAGCCGCAAGGTCTCCGTGATCAAGGGCTCGGCGGCGGTGAGTTCAGGGTAGGCCTGGCCCATCTGGCGGGTGAGGGCGGGAACCAGACGGTACATCAGCGGCTCGGAAGCACCCATGACATAGGCGTGGCGCATGGCGCGGCGCATAATGCGGCGCAGCACGTAACCCCGGCCTTCATTCGAGGGCAGGACGCCATCGGCCATGAGGAACGAGGTGCTGCGCAGATGATCCGCGACCACGCGGTGGCTGGTTTTGAACGGCCCGTCCGGGGCTTGCCCGGTCGCCTCTGCCGAGGCGAGGATGAGGGCGCGCAGCGTGTCGGTGTCGTAATTATCGTGCTTGCCCTGCAATATGGCGGCGAAGCGTTCCAACCCCATGCCTGTGTCGATCGAGGGGCGGGGCAGGGTCATGCGGGTGCCGGGCGGGCCATCCTCGTACTGCATGAAGACGAGGTTCCAGATTTCGATGAAACGGTCGCCGTCTTCATCCGGGCTGCCGGGCGGGCCGCCGGGGATGGCGGGGCCGTGGTCGTAGAAAATCTCCGAGCAGGGGCCGCAGGGTCCGGTATCGCCCATTTTCCAGAAATTATCGTCGGTGGCGATGCGGATGATTTTATCATCCCCCAGCCCGGCGATTTTTTTCCATAAGGCGATGGCCTCGTCATCGGTGTGGTAGACCGTGACCAGGAGTTTTTCCGCCGGTAGCCCGAAATCCCGCGTGAGCAGGGTCCAGGCGTGCAGGATGGCTTGTTCCTTAAAATAATCGCCGAACGAGAAATTGCCCAGCATCTCGAAGAAGGTATGGTGCCGCGCGGTGTAGCCGACATTGTCGAGGTCGTTATGCTTGCCGCCCGCGCGCACGCATTTCTGCGCCGAGGTGGCGCGGACATAGGGGCGTTTTTCCTGGCCTGTGAACACGTTTTTGAACGGCACCATGCCAGCACTGGTGAACAGCAGGCTGGGGTCGTTGCGCGGGACCAAGGGCGCGCTGGGGACGATCTGGTGACCGTTACGCGCGAAATAATTCAGGAAGGTGGCGCGGATATCGTTACTTGTGACCATGCAGCGGGATTACAGGCTCGGCTGGCTTTCGCCAAGTATGCGCGGCCGACCAGGGGCCGAGCGCACTCTAATCCGCCGCGTCGCTCTCGACCTCGCCAGTGTCGGCGACCAATAATGCTTCGGCGATGGTGGCTGACTGGTCGCGGATTTTTTTCTCGATGGCGTCGGCGATCTTGGGGTTCTCGCGCAGAAATTGCTTGGCGTTTTCACGGCCCTGGCCGATTCGCTGGCTGTCGTGACTGAACCAGGCCCCGGATTTTTCGACGACCCCTGCCTTCACGCCGAGATCGACCAGTTCGCCCATTTTGGAGATGCCCTCACCGAACATGATGTCGAATTCGACCTGCCGGAACGGTGGGGCGAGTTTGTTTTTCACGACCTTCACGCGGGTATGGTTGCCGGTCACGTCCTCTCGGTCTTTGATCGAGCCTGTGCGGCGGATTTCCATGCGGATGGAGGCGTAGAATTTCAGCGCGTTGCCGCCCGTGGTGGTCTCCGGGTTGCCGAACATCACACCGATTTTCAAGCGGATCTGGTTGAGGAAGATCAGCATGGTGTTGCTGCGCGCGACCGAGCCCGTGATTTTACGCAGCGCCTGGCTCATCAGCCGGGCATGCAGGCCGACATGGGTGTCCCCCATTTCGCCTTCGAGTTCAGCGCGGGGGACCAGGGCGGCGACGGAATCGATGACCAGAACGTCGATCGAGCCGGAGCGGACCAAAGTGTCGGCGATCTCCAGCCCTTGTTCGCCGGTATCGGGCTGGGAGATCAGCAGATTATCGACATCGACGCCGAGCTTGCGGGCATAAGTGGGGTCGAGCGCGTGTTCCGCGTCGATAAAGGCGCAAATGCCGCCACGCTTCTGGGCCTCGGCGATGGCGTGCAAGGCGAGCGTGGTTTTGCCCGAGCTTTCCGGGCCGTAGATTTCAATGACACGGCCACGGGGCAGGCCGCCAATGCCCAAAGCGAGGTCAAGCCCAAGGGAGCCCGATGAGATGACATCAATCGCCTCACCCGTGCCTTTGGCGCCCATGCGCATGATGGAGCCCTTGCCGAAAGCGCGCTCGATCTGCGCCATGGCGGCGTCCAACGCCTTGTTTTTTTCCATATCGGGCTTGCCTCCGGTTGCAGGAATATCAGCATCCGACATCGAATCGACCGCCGTCAAACGCCGTTTTTGTGATGATACCGATACAACCATAACGTGTTTCCTTTGAAATGCCAGTGCGAATCGTCAACAGGAGATTTACACGAATTGCACATAGAGGGAACAAAATAGCAACACATAAATTAACTATTTGTTCAGTTTTTGTTCTGATTTTTTATCGGTGTTAAGGTCTCGCGCCGCCGCGCTAATTTACAGGGCGCCGCCGCGCCGGCCAATCGCGGCACCCAGGCGTAGGCGCAGCGCGTTCAGCTTGATGAACCCGGCAGCGTCTTGCTGGTTATAGGCGCCGGCATCATCCTCGAACGTGACCATGCGGGTGGAATAGAGCGAGTGCGGGCTCTCCCGCCCCGTGACGATGACATTGCCCTTATACAGTTTCAAACGGACCGTGCCGGTCACCGAGGCCTGGGAAGTGTCGATGAGGGCCTGCAGCATCCGGCGCTCAGGCGAGAACCAGAAGCCGTTATAGATCAACTCGGCATAGCGCGGCATGATGCTGTCTTTAAGGTGGCCGGCCTCGCGGTCCAGTGTGATAGACTCGATGGCGCGGTGGGCGGCGAGCAAGATGGTGCCGCCCGGGGTCTCGTATACGCCGCGGGATTTCATGCCGACAAAGCGGTTCTCGACGAGGTCCAGGCGGCCAATGCCGTTGGCGCGGCCATATTCGTTCAGGCGCGTGAGGAGGGTGGCGGGCGAGAGTGCTGCGCCGTTGATGCCGACGGCGTCCCCTGCGGCAAAGTCGATGGTGATTTCAGTGGGCTGGTCCGGCGCATCGAGCGGGCTGATGGTGCGCTGATAGACCATCTCCTCCGGTGCGGCGGCAGGGTCTTCGAGGATTTTGCCCTCGGAAGACGAATGCAGCAAATTGGCATCGACCGAGAACGGGGCCTCGCCGCGTTTGTCCTTCGTGATGGGGATCTGGTTGGCCTCGGCATATTCCAGCAGGCGGGTGCGCGAGGTAAGGTCCCATTCGCGCCAGGGGGCGATGACGCGGATATTCGGGTTCAGGGCGTAATAGCCAAGCTCGAACCGGACCTGGTCGTTGCCTTTGCCGGTGGCACCATGGGCGACGGCGTCGGCGCCGACAGCCTCGGCGATCTCGATCTGGCGCTGGGCGATGAGCGGGCGGGCGATGGAGGTGCCGAGCAGATATTGGCCCTCATACAAGGCGTTGGCGCGGAACATCGGGAAGACGAAATCCTTGACGAAGACCTCGCGCAGATCCTCGATGAAGATATCCTTCACGCCGAACATCTCGGCTTTTTTACGGGCGGGCTCCAGTTCCTCGCCCTGGCCGATATCGGCGGTGAAGGTCACAACCTCGCATTGATAGGTGTTTTGCAGCCAGCGCAGGATGACCGAGGTATCGAGCCCGCCGGAATAGGCGAGGACGATCTTTTTGATGTTTTTTTCCATATGCCGGGTTTTATGGGGTTGCGGGGTTTAGGCAAGGGCTGTGTGTGTTTTACCCCCGGCCGATGAAGGGCATGTTGGTGGCCATGATCGTGATGAACGGGATGTTCGCGTCCAGCGGCAGGGTGGCCATGTGCAAGATGATACGACCGATTTCGGAGACATCCATCACGGGCTCGGGCATGATCCGGCCATCGGGCTGGGGCACGCCCTGGGGCATCTGGCTTGTCATCGGCGTGGCGGCGTTGCCAATATCGATCTGGCCGCAGGCGATGGAAAAGGGCCGGCCGTCAAGCGCGATGGATTTGGTGAGGCCCGTGACGCCGTGTTTGCTGGCGGTATAGGGCGCGCTGCCGGGGCGCGGGCTGTGGGCCGAGATCGAGCCGTTATTGATGATGCGCCCGCCCTGCGGTGATTGGTCGCGCATCTGCCGGAAGGCGGCGCGGGCGCAGAGGAACATGGCATCGAGGTTGACGGCGGTAACGGATTTCCACTGCGTCCAGGTGAGGTCGCCAAAGCTGGTGGCCGGGGTGAAGCTGCCCGCATTGTTGAATAACAGGTCCAGCCGCCCGAATTTTGCCCGGGTGGCGGCGAACAGGGCGGTGACCGCGCTCTCATCCGTCACATCCGTGGGCAGTGCGAGGACATTGCCGCCGGGCGCGCGCGCGCGGGTCTCGGCAAGTGCGGTCTCCCGGCGCCCGGCCAAAACCACGTTCCAGCCCGCATTGGCCAGAGACAGGGCGCAGGCGCGGCCAATGCCGCTACCCGCACCCGTGATCAGCGCGGTTTGCGGCATTCAGGGTTGAGGGCGCGGGCGGGTTTGGGTGAGGGCGCGCAGGAACAGGCGGGCACCGGCAAGCTGCTGGGCGACATATCCGCCGCTGGCCATGGCCTCGGGCGCGCGGGCGTCGCCGGTCGGGAAATAGGCGTTCGTGAAATCCGCCGTGTGGAACAGGATGTCCCACACGGAAAACACCGCGCCGTAATTGCACGAGCGGCGGCCCGCCGCGCGCATGGCGTGGTGGCGGCGGTGGAAGCGCGGGGAGACCAGGACATATTCCGCCGGGCCGAAGGAAAGTTTGATGTTGGCGTGCGAAAGGCTTTCCATGAACCGCAGCAGCAATATCAGCAGCGGGAATTGCAAGGGCGGAATGCCGATGGCGAGGCCGACGACGAAGAACCACGCGAACGAGATCAAATCGTCCAGGATATGGTTGCGGTCATCGGACCAGAAGCTCATTTGCCGTTGCGCGTGGTGCAGCGCGTGCAACGCGTACCAGGCGCGAAAGCGGTGCGAGAGGCGGTGACGCCAGTAATCAGCGCCATCGAGGATTAGCGCGTAGATGAGAAAGGTGACAACCGGGTGGCCGAACAGGCCGGGGATGAGGGATTCGAGGTCGGGCGGGATGAACCCGGCATCGACCAGCGCACCGGAGAACGCGGTTTGCACCTGGTAGAATAACAGGAAGCTGACCACCGGGATGATGCCGACACGCGAGAGCAGCGTGTAGAGCACATCGACCGCGACGGCTTTTTTGTCGGGCCAGCGTTCCACCGGGAACGCGGCCTCCAACGGCCAGCAGATGGCATAGGTGGCGAGCACGGCGAACAGGCCATAGACACATACCAGGGCCCAGTCGAAGGACAGATCCGACCATTGCATCCAGCCGCAGCGATAGAGCACGGGCAGGATGGCGTATTGGTCGATATAGCCCGCGATGATGCTGAAAAACCGGTCCATGACGGGAATATAGCCGATGCAGCGGCGTGCGGCTATCTTTGGCGGTTGATCAGATGCGCGTGGCGGGCGGCGTTCAACAGCTCCCGCCGGGCGAGGAACAGGGTCCATGTGAGGAACGACATTGTGGGGATAGGCGGCACGCCGTGGATGCCAGCTGTGATGAGGCGGGTGGCCAGCGCGAGCAGGAGGAAGGCGAGCTGGAGGAGCCGGAGTGGCAAAGCTGGCCAGGTGGCGTGGGCGGCACCAGCCGGGGGGGCGAGGCGGTAAGCGAAATAGCCGAATGAGCGTGCCGCGATCTGCGCGCCGCCCGCCAGCAGGGCGATGGGGGTGGCGGGCAAGAGGACCAGCAGGGCGAAGCTGCGGAACCATTGTAGCACTGGGTATAGCCAGACCCGGCTGGATTTATCGAGCCGGTTATAGATGAAATACACAAGGCGGAGGGCGGCCAGGGCTGCGGCCCAGGATGTAATTTGCGCGAGCGAGCGGTGGGCGGGCAGCAAATCAAGACCCAAAACGCCATAAAGTATAGCGGGGGTCCAGGCTTTGACCTCGAAATAAGGCTCGCCAAAATCGCGGGCCTGCGGCGTGAGGACAGGCTCAGCCTCGAACCGCGCGGCGCAGCGGTCGTTCTCGGCGTATCCGGCCTCATAGACCGACCAGAACGACGCGAAGAGGAAGCAAATGGCGGCCAGGGTGGTGAGGCCAATAGGTGTTGAGGTGGCGGCGAGCAGCAACCAGAAGCCGAGATCCTCGATGCATAATTGCCTGAGCACGCCGGGCTGGCCAGGGCGTTTAACGCGACTGAGATAATCGCCCGGAAAATAGATGCGCGAGAGTGCACGATAAAACCGCGCGGCACGCCATTTTACGAGCAGCGGGTGGGCGCATACCGCCAAAGCAGGGGCATCATCTGTGGAATCAGTAATCAGCATGGCGGGGGCAAGCCTTTCGGCCCCGATCAGCGCGGCCTTGCCCGCCCGGCGCTGTCCGGGTGCGAATAAGGCGCAGGCGATAAGCGGGATGTCAGCGCCGCCCATGGCAACCAGCATCGGGCGGATGAGGGGGGTGAAACCATTCGAGGCGATGGTGATGTTTTTGCCGTGCAGCGCCCGCCATAAGGCGATGTTGGTGCGTTGTGCGGCATAATGACGGCACGCCGCGCGCCAGATAATGATTGTCCATGGAAATAAACACAAAATGGTACCGACGCGGAAATTATCCCTCGTCACGTGCCCGCCGGTGAGCCGCCACGGGGCGATGATGTCCAGGGCCTTCAGAATAATGACGGCAATAATTCCGGGGGTGGCGAGGTCGATGAAATCCTCGGTGCTGTTGCGCACATACAGGGTCTCATCGAAATCGACGAAAATCGGGCCGTCAAACGCGGCGATGGCGGCGAGGGCGGTATCCTCGGGTGTGATAGGGGGTATTTTCAATACAAAACATTATAATATCAGAATGAAAATATAAGAAGTAGCCGCTATTTATAAAAAGCGGCGCAAAAATTTTTGTGACTCTGGGTCGTGGGCGTGGTGCCGCCAACGCCCATGACGCAAAGTATCAAAGGTCTTTTTGGTTCTTTTTCTACGGAAAAAGAAATGTTTCCTTATAAAATCTCAGCGGTAAGCTTGCCTTGTTTCGTAAGTTCCGTGTTCAAAAACAGCCCGTGCGGGGATCGGCCGACCGGGATTGTGCTGTAATCACCGGTGGTGGGGTTGAGTACGGCGACGGCTTCGGCGAAGCGCAAGGCGATCCAGATATGGCCGTCAGGGGCGATGCCGATATCGTCCGGGCCGCCGGGGATGACATAGGTCCGGCGGATGGCGAGGGTTTGCGGGTCCAGCGCCATGAGGGAGCCGCCGAGGCGGTTGGAGACATAGAGGGTTTGCCGGTCTTGGGTCAGGAACAAATTATGCGCACCGGCACCGGCCTGAACGCGGCGTTCCACCGCGCCGGTTTGCGGGTCCACCACCGCGATTTCAGCCCGGCCCATGAGGCAGACCAGGATTTTGCCATTATGCCAGAGCACGCCCGCCGGGGTGCGGCCGACGGGCACCACCCAGCGCGTGGTCATTGTGGCGAGGTCGAAGGAGGCCAGCGTGTCTGAGCCCTGGCAGGAGTTGAAGCTCCAGCGGCTATCGGGCGAAATGTCGAGATGGCTGGGCATGGCACCGGGGGCGAAGCGTTTGACCAGTGCGAGGGTGGTGGCGTCATAGATATCGACGTGGTTCAGGCGGAGCGCGTTGACGACCAGATATTTGCGGTCGGGTGTGAAGGCGAGCTGGTAGGGGTCTGCCATGCGGACATGGCCAAGTGGGGCGGCGGTGAGCGGGTCGAAAATGAATAGGGCGTTGCCGCTGGCATCGCAGACATAAAGCCTGGTGCGATCTGGTGAGAGGCACCAATGCGAGGGCTCGCGGTAGGTGGTCAGCGTATCAACGATTTGTTTGGTGGTCATGTCGATGACCGAGCAGGATGCCCCGCCGGAGTTCATGACGATGGCCAAAGGACGGATGGCGGCCAGGGCGGGGGACCCGCTTAAAGCTACCAGGGCGGGGGATCCGCCTAAAGCTGCAATGGCGGGGGACCCGCCTAAAGCTACCAGGGCGGGGGACCCGCCTAAAGCTACAAGGGCCGTAGGCAGAGCGAGGCTGTGGCGGCGTGTGATCATGCGCGGGGTGTAGGCGGTTCCCGCGCGTCTGCGAAGATGGCGCTCACCCACAGGAAGAAAATACTGCTGGTGGTGGCGATCAGGGTGTTGTCGGTGGCCGAGTGAATGGCAAAGCCGATGAAGATCAGGCGCATGAGCCAGCGTTGCGGGCCGGGCAGGCGGGCGGCGTTATGCTCCAGCCACAGCGCCATGAGGAGGATGAGCAGGCCGAGGCCGATGACCCCGCCTTCGGCGCCGATTCGCAGATATTCATTATGCGCGGCATTGGTGCCGATGAGATCGGCGATGCCGGAGGTGAGGGGGATGATGATCTTGCCCGCACCGACGCCCCAGCCGAGCCAGGGTGAGGTGGCGGCGGCCTGTTCAAACAAGGGCCATACGAGGTTGCGGTTTGACAAATCAGTGGCTTCGCCAAGCTGGGCGAGGTCGATAACGCGCAAGAAGGTAAGGCGGCTGGCGAAGATGAGCGCAAGGCTGGCGACCGCGCCGAGGGCGGCGAGCAGACTTAGCCGACGCTGGGTGACGACATAAATGAGCGTGATGGTGCAGCCCAGCGCCAGCGGGGTGCGGGCACCGGTGAGCAGGATGATGACGAGGTTGAGCGCGACCCAGGCGGCATCGGCGCGGCGGGCGTGGCGGAGATATTCCATGAGCCCGGCATACACGCCGACAAGTGCGAAACCGGCCAGAAATGGCGGCTGGCCGGAGGCGCCGAGCCGCATGGCACCCTGTTCGATGTCGAACATCTGGTCCAACCCGGTGGCGGCGAGCATGGCGCCGAAACCGATTGTGAGGGTTGGGCCCCAGATCACGGCGCGGATGATGGCGCGCGTGAACCCCGCACGCAGCCGGGCGAGGCTGAACATAAAGGGTGCCGCAGAGCCGATGAGCGAGCGCAGGCTGGCGAGCAAAGTGAGCCCGGGATAGAGCCCATGCAGCAGCCCGGCTGTGAACATGAACGCGAAGGAAAAGCCGGGATTGTAGCGGTCTCGCCGCCAGCCATCCGCCAGACCGCAAACGCCGACCAGGACGAGGCCGAAGCCTTTCATGATGCCGATGATCGTCTCATGCCCGCCGACCAGATTGTCGAGCCAGGCATCGGGTGAGGTTTCCATCGCGAAAATCCAGACCACCATGACGGCCCGAGGGTGACGGAAGGCGAGTCCGACCGTGCAGGCGGCGGCCAGGACGAAGAGGGCGATCAGAAGCAACAACATTACATTTCCTTAACCGCTTGAGATTTTTTGGGCGAGCGGTGATGGTGGGTGAATATGATTTTAAACACGATGATAACCGGGGACGGCCCGCCCGTGGTTCTGCTGCACGGGTTGTTCGGGGCGGCGCGGAATTTGGCCGGGCTTTCGCGCGGGCTGTCAGCGCGGTTCCGGGTGGTCGCGATGGATTTGCGCAACCATGGCGAGAGCCCCCGCGCGGCTGGCATGGGGTTCGAGGTTATGGCCGCTGATGTGGCGGAAACCATCGCAAGGTTGGGCATCACCCAGGCCATGGTGGCGGGGCATTCGCTGGGTGGCAAAACCGCGATGATGTTGGCCTTGATGAATCCGGGGCTGGTTGCGCGCCTGGCGGTGCTGGATATCGCGCCGGTGAGCTATAACCATGGCTATGATAAATATGTTCAGGCGATGCAGGCGGTGGTGTTGAGCCCTGACCTGACCCGCGCGAAGGCCGATGAGATACTGGCACCTGTGGTGCGTGACGCAGCGATGCGGGCATTTTTGTTGAATAATCTGGTCCTGGGGCCGAACATGCGCTGGCGCGTGGGGCTGGATGAGATCGGCGCGGCGATGCCGGATTTGTTGGCCTGGCGAGACCCGCCCGCGGTGAGCCCGTATCGGGGGCCGACATTGTTCTTAGCCGGTGGTTTGTCGGATTACGTAACGCCTTATGCCGATGCGGCGATCTCAAGGTTGTTTGCTGATGTACGGCGCGTGACGGTTGAAGGGGCGAGCCATTGGCTGCATGCCGAGAAACCGGGTGAGGTGGTGGCCAGTCTAGAGGGGTTTTTCAGCGCATGAGCGAGCGTTTTGATGTGATCGTGATCGGTGCGGGGATTGTGGGCGCGAGCGTGGCGGCGGGCTTGGGGGCCACGCATAAGGTGGCGCTGGTGGAGGCCGAGGCGCAGGCCGGATACCACACCACCGGGCGGTCCGCCGCGATATGGATCCGCAATTACGGGCCGCCGGATGTGCGGGTTTTAACCGGGTTGTCCTATGATTTTTTCCAAAACCCGCCAGCGGATATCGGCACGGCGGCCTTGGCGGTGGGCCGCCCGATTGTGTATCTGGCGCCACAGGCTGAATGCGGGGCGTTGGATGATCTGATCGGTCTGAAGCTCGGGATCGAGGAGATCGGGTTGGCTGAGGTCAAGGCCATGGTCCCGGCGTTGATCGAGGGTTACGCGGTACGTGCGGCGTTGGAGCCCGATTCGTTCGATATGGATGTGGCGGCGCTGCACCAGTTTTATCTTCGCCGGGCGCGGGCGGCGGGTGGCGCGCTGATGCTGCGCAGCCGGGCAGGCAAGATTGCGCGGCAGAACGGATTATGGGCGGTGGAGATTACGAGTGGCACCATTGTGACGGCACCCGTGGTGGTGAACGCGGCGGGGGCCTGGGGCGATGAGGTGGCGCAGATCGCCGGGTTAGCCCCGATCGGGCTGGTGCCGTGCCGCCGGACGGCGGCGATCATCGACCCGGGGCCGTATGACGTGGCGAACTGGCCGATGGTGCAATCAGCCGCGCATGAATGGTATGTGCGCGCCGAGGCCCGGACCAAGCTGATGGTCACACCCTGCGACGAGACGCCGATGCACGCCCATGATGTGCAGCCCGATGAGCTTGATGTGGCGATCGGGATCGACCGGATGCAGCAGGCTTTGGATATAAAGGTGACGCGGGTCGAGCATTCCTGGGCCGGCTTGCGCAATTTCGCGCCGGACAGGAGTTTGGCGTTTGGCTGGGACAACGCCGTGCCAGGGTTTTTCTGGTGCGTGGGCCAGGGCGGGTACGGGATACAGACGGCCCCGGCGGCGGGCGCGCTGGTGAGTGCGATGATTATGGGCATGGACCCGGGGCCTGCCGGGGCGATACTACCGCAGATCGACCCCATGCGGTTTCGGGCAGGGTAATACCAGGCTCTGTTGCAGGACACAGCGTGGCGCACCTAATGAGGTGCATGAAATCATTTCGTCTCATCCGTATTTTGCGTGCGCGGCCCTTGTTCTCGGCGGGTTACGCCATGGGGGTGATAAGCTTCCTTGCCCTCTCGGCGGTACATTCGGTGGCCGTCCGCGCGGTGCTGGCCTGGGATATCGGCAGTTTCATATTCGTGATGCTGACCGCGATATCTTTTTTGCGCACGCTGGACCGGGACATCAGCGCCGATGCCAAAAGCCACCGCGAGGGCGAATGGACGGTGTTTTCACTTACGCTGGTGGGCGCGGTGATGAGCCTGGCGGCGATTATTTTGTTCTCGCACAGCGCACCCACAACCAACCACAAGAACCATGCCGGGTTCTATCTGGGCTTCGTGATCGCGACGCTCGCACTCTCCTGGCTCACCACGAATGTGACGTTTGCATATCGCTATGCGCATGAATATTATTCGTTCGATCTGGGGCGCGATGAGCCGGATGGCGGCATTGAGTTTCCGCGCGATGATAAGCCCGATTATCTGGATTTTATCTATTTTTCGTTCGTGCTGGGCATGACGTTTCAGGTCTCGGACTGCAACGTGACCTCGAAAAAACTGCGCCGTCTGGCGACCTTGCAGGGGGTGATCGGGTTTTTGTTCAACACCGTTATTCTGGCGCTGTCGGTGAACATCGCCGCGTCGCTGTTATAAGCAACAGTTTACCCGTGGGCCACGCCGGCCAGGGCCTCCATGCGCTCCTTATCGGCGGCCAGGGCGGCGGCGGGGCCTTCATGCACCACCTCACCGTCGCTCAGCACATAGGCGCGGTCGGCGAGTTGCAGTGCGAGGAAGGCGTTTTGTTCCACCAGCAGGACAGCGATGCCCTCATGCTTCATTTTACCGACCGTGCGCATCACCTCCTGCACGATGACCGGGGCGAGGCCCTGGCTCGGTTCGTCGAGGATCAGGAATCTCGGGTTCAACAATAATGCCCGCCCGATGGCGAGCATTTCCTGCTCACCGCCCGAGAGCTTGCCCGCTTTCGATGTGCGCCGTTCATCAAGGCGTGGGAACAGCGTGTAGACATCCGGGATCTGCCAGCGGCCCTTGGTGACCGGCGGGACCAGCAGGTTTTCATGCACCGAGAGATGGCCGAAGATTTTCCGGCCCTCAGGCACGTAGCCCACGCCGGCATTGGCGATTTTATAGGATGACCATTTGGTGGTTTTTTGCCCGAACAGGAAAATATCACCCTCCCGCGCCGGGGTGAGACCCATGATGGAGCGCATGGTGGTGGTTTTGCCCGCCCCGTTGCGCCCGAGCAGGGCGACCAGCTCGCCCTCGCGCACTTCGAGGTTCACGCCGTGCAGGATATGGCTTTTGCCATAATAGGTGTGGATTTGTTCGGTGCGCAGAACCGGGGTCATGCCGCGGCTCCGAGATAGGCTGATTGTACGCGCGGGTTGGCGGCGATCTCGGCGGCGTTGCCCTCGGCCAGCATGGCGCCGTTATCGAGCACGGTGATCCGGTCGGCGACACCAAAGACGATGCTCATATCATGTTCGATGAACAGCATGGTGATTTTTTGCTCTTTGTTCAGCGCGCGGATCAGCCCGGTCATGTGGTTGGTTTCCTCATCGCCCATGCCGGCGGTGGGTTCGTCGAGCAGTAACAGACGGGGCTGGCGTGACAGCGCGATGCCGACCTCGACCACGCGCTGGTCGCCATGGCTCATCTCGCCCGCCACGCGGTCGGCCTTGTTGGTGATTTTTACGATGTCCATGAGTTCATCGACACGGTCGTTTATTTTCGCGCGCGAAGCCCGGCTGATCCAGGGGCGGATGTTCAGGCCCATGGCGGTTTCCACCGCGACGCGGAGATTTTCATACACCGTGAGGTCGAGGAAGACCTCGGTGATCTGGAAGGTGCGGATGATGCCGCGTTTGACCAAGGCAGCGGGGTTGACGGCGGTGATCGGGGCATCCTCGAAGATGATACGCCCGTCGCTGGGTGGGAAAAACCCGCTGATCAGGTTGAACAAAGTGGTTTTACCCGCCCCGTTGGGGCCGATGATGGCGCGCAGCTCTCCGGGTTCGACGCTGAGCGAGATGTCGTTCAGCGCGGTGACAGCGCCGAAGCGGCGCGAGATGTTTTCAAGCGTAAGCAGGCTCATGACCGGCTCCTCCGGCGGAAAAAGCCCAGCACGCCGAGCGGGAAGAACATTACCGAGAGAACAAACACCAGGCCGATGACGGTCATCCAGTTCTGGGTGATGGCGCTGACGTAGTTTTGCACGAGCACGAAAATGGCGGCGCCGACCAGCGGGCCCCAGAAATTGCGCATGCCGCCCAGCACCACGATGATGAGGAAATTGCCCGAAAGCGTGTAGCGCAGATCATCGGGCGAGGCGAAATTATCGAGCAGGGCGTTCAGCCCGCCCGCCAGCGCGCAGACCACGCCCGAGATGGCGAATGAGAGCGCGATGTAACGCTCCACCCTGATGCCGAGAAAGGTGAGGCGCTTCTGGTTCTCGCGGATGGCGACGAAAGTGTGGCCGAGGGGGGAGTGCAGGATGGTCCAGAGCAGCAACGCGCCGAGGCCAAAGAACAGCAACACCATGTAATAAAACACGGTGCCCGAGAGGGTGACGCCCAGGATCGGCTGGCGGGTGAAGCCTGTGAGACCGTCCTCGCCGCCGGTGAAGGAGTTCCAGCGGACGGCGATGAAATAGAACATCTGGCCGATGGCGATGGTGATCATCGAGAAATAGATGCCGCGCCTGCGCACCGCGATGGGGGCGAGGATGAGGGCCGCCAGCCCGCCAGTGAGCGTGCCGACCGCCAAAGCGAGCAAAGTGTTGCCGGTGACATAATCCAGCATCAGCCCCGTGCCATAGGCGCCGAGGCCGAAATACGCGGCGTGGCCGAAGGATAAGCCACCCGTAAAGCCCAGGAGGAGATTAAGGCCCATGGCGGCGAGCGCATAGATCAGCACGCGGGAGGCGAGGTCTGTGTAGCCGCCGACATAGCCGACCCATAATGGTACGGTGAGCAGCAATAGGGCGGTGATGCCCTGGACGAGCTTTTCACGCAAAGCGGGGCTCATTCGAACAATCCCTCCTGGCCGAACAGGCCACGTGGGCGGATGATCAGCGTAAGGCCCATGATCAGGTAGATCACCACCTCGCTTGCGGCGGGAAAAAACGCGGTGGTGACGCCCGAGGCGATGCCGATGATCAGCCCACCCACCAGCGAGCCGAACAGGCTGCCGACGCCGCCGACGACGATGGCAACGAAGCTCGGCATGATGAGCTGGTCGCCCATCGTGGGGGTAAGCCCGAGCTGCCCGGCGGCGAGGATGCCAGCCAGCCCCGCGAACATGATGCCGAGGACGAAATTGGCCGAGCGCAGCAGATAGATATTCACACCCAATGCGGCGATGGTTTCAAGATCGGCGTTGCCCGCGCGGATGCGCACGCCAAGCCGGGTGAAGCGCAATGTGGCGAACAGCGCGCCGGTGGAGATGACCGCCAGGGCGACGACCAGAAGCCGGTAGCCTGTGACGAAAAAATAGGTATTGCTGACAGGCTGGTTAAGGAAATCAGGGATCGCGAGCGGCAAGCCCTGGGCCCCCCAGATGGTGCGCAGCAGGTCTTGCATGATGAGTGCCAGGCCGAAGGTGGCGAGCAGGGAATAGAGTGGGTCGCGCAGATACAGGCGGCGGATGATGAGTTGCTCGACGATATAGCCGATGGCCCCCGCGAGGATGGGGCCGAGCACCAAGGCGCCCCAGAAGCCCGTGTAGGGCACCAAGGTGAAGGCGAAATACCCGGCCAGCGCCATGAAGGTGCCATGCGCGAAATTGATCACGCCGTTGAGCCCGAGGATCAAGGACAGGCCGATCGCCATGAGCGCATAGAACGAACCCTGGATCAGCCCATTAAATGCGTTGAATACGATGTCGAGGAGCAATCCGGCCTCCGGCTGGTGTGAAATTTATGAAAACGCTCCCGGACCGCGTGGCGGACCCGGGAGCGCAGAGGCGGTGGTCTGCTCAGGCCGGATAGGAAATGGTGCAGCCGGTCTGATCGGCCGGTAACGCGAGGGTGGCACCGGGCACGTAATTGAACACATTGAACATGTGCGGGTAGGTGCCATGCTGGTTGACCGAGCCCGGGAACATGCCCAGCAGAAGCTGATGGTCCTCAGCGCGGAACATCGGTGCGCTGGGTTGCAGCGCAATCTCGGGCGGTAATACGAGCCCTTCGAGCGCCTTGGCGACGGCGGGGGCGCCTGTGCTGCCCGCCTTGGCGCAAGCCAGGGCCAAGGCGTGGACCGAGACATAACCGAACCAGCTTCGGGCCGAGGGGTAGAGGCCGGGGTAGAGTTTTTTGTAGCGGGCCACGAATTCCGCGACATGCGGCACGCCGGGCTGGTTCCAGTACCATTCAAACGTCCAGGTGCCATAGCGCGCGGCTTCCGGCAGGGCGGCGATCTGTTCCAGCTCAAACAGGGCACCGGCGACATGGACGGTTTTGTTGATGCCGAACTGGGTGATCTGCTTCATCGCGTTGATCTGGTCGTCGCCCGCCAGCAACAGACAGAGCACATCCGGGGCGGCGGCTTTCACCTGGATCAGATATGACGAGAAATCCGTTGTGCCGACGGGCACCAGCGCGCCGCCGGCGATGGTGCCGCCATAGCCTGTGACCTGCTTGGTGTAATCGGCCTGCTCAGAATGGCCGAAAGCATAGTCGGTCGTGAGGAAATACCATTTTTTGCCAAATTTGTCATAGAGGGTCTTGCTGTCGCCGCCGGTCAGCATCCAGGTGGTGGAGCAGACCCGGAAGGTGGCCCAGTTACAGGCCGAGCCCGTGAGGCTGTCCACATGCCCGCCAGAGCAGACGAAAACGCGGTTATGGTCCATGGCGAATTTGGCGACGGCGAGCGAGACCGCCGAGTTGGTGGTGCCAATGAAGAAATCGACGTTATCCTGGTCGAGCAGGCGCGAGGCTTTGTCCAGCCCGGTGGCGGGCAGGCCGGCATCGTCCTCGACCAGCAGATCGACCTTACGGCCGAGGATGCCGCCCTTGGCGTTCAGTTCCATGGTGGCCATTTTGGAACCCTTTATGGCGCTGTCACCGAGCACCGCGAAATTGCCGGTGGTGGAGTCGATGTGGCCGATTTTGATGGGGCCGGTGCTTTGTGCCATGGCCGCCATGGGCGCGGCGCTGAGCCCGGCGCCAATTCCGGCACCGATGGCGGCCCCGGATTTGAGCAGGCCGCGGCGGCCGACCTTGCCGGTTTTGGATGATTGGTCTGTCATTTGATCATTTCCCCCAGTTATTGTTGCGGACCGCTGAACCGTGCCGGAATGAGACAAAGCGAGCCGGAGGCGCAGATCATTCGCGGCGCCAGGTCACGCGTAGCGAATTTTTATTTATCAGCCGGGCAGCACTTGGACGTTCCGGGCGATGTCCCCGCCCTTGTCATGGTGTGTTAAACGCACAGGCCATTATGTCAATGCCAAGGCGGGATTTTCATGAAAGGCCGGGAGATTGTCAGCCAGGTTCGCCGGGGATGGGGGTGATTTTCTGGGCGGCGATGAGCGCGCTTGCCTGGGCAATGGCGGCATCGAGGGCGGTGATGTCGGTGCCTTTGGCGACGATGGCGACACCGCCCTCGGCCCCGCGCCGGAATGGGTAGCTGCCGAGGTCGATGCCGGAGAAACTGTCCTGAATGGCGGAGAGCCCGGCGGCGATGCTGCCCTCCATCACGCCGATGCCGTGCACCGTGCGCATGATGATGGGCGTGCCCTGTGGCAGGCTGGGCTCCAGCGCCATGAACATCGCCTGCATGATCCGGGGCACACCGGCCATGACATGGACATTGCCGATGGAGAAACCAGGAGCGAGCGAGATGGCGTTTTCAATCGGCACCGCGCCGCGCGGCATGGTGGCCATGCGCTGGCGCGCGGTGTTGAACGCCTCGGCCCCCATGCGGGCTTGCATGAGGTCGAAAGTGGGTTGGTGAATTTCCCAAGGCATGCCAAACGCCGCCGCGATGCATTCGCTGGTGATATCGTCATGGGTGGGGCCGATGCCGCCGGTGGTGAAAACCAGGTCGAAGGCCGCCCGCAATTCGTTCACGGTGGCGATGATGCGCGCCGGGATATCCGGGATCACCCGGATTTCAGCGAGGTTGAGCCCGCGTTCCGCCGCGCGGCGGGCGATGAACTGGATATTGGCGTCCTGGGTTCGCCCGGAGAGGATTTCATTGCCGATGATGATGATCGCGCAGGTTGGGTTGCTCACAGGAAATCTCTCAGCATGGGGATCAGCGGCCGGTCAGCCGGGGGCATAGGGTATTCGATAAGCCGCGTGGGCGCCACCCAGGCGAGCGCCTGGCCTTCACGCCCGGCGGGTGTGCCGCGCCAGCGGCGGCAGAGGAACACGGGCATCAACAGATGGAATTTCTCGTAAGGGTGCGATGCGAACACGAACGGGGCGAGGTCGGCGGCGTTGACCTCGATGCCTAGTTCCTCGGCGAGCTCGCGCACCAAAGCGGCTTCCGGGGTTTCGCCCGGTTCCATCTTGCCACCCGGAAACTCCCACAACCCGGCCATTTTTTTACCCTCCGGGCGGCGGGCGAGAAGGATGTGGCCTTCGGTGTCGATCAGCGCCACGGCGGCGACCAGGGTGACCGGCAGCGTGGCTGGTGTGGCCTGGGTGGGCGATTGCGTGTCCCGGGGCAGGGTGAAAAAATCCACGGGAAGTT
The DNA here is from genome assembly GCA_029077775.1 of Acidocella sp. GTDB lineage: Bacteria > Pseudomonadota > Alphaproteobacteria > Acetobacterales > Acetobacteraceae > Acidocella. The sequence continues at coordinate 18,571 of JAQNCU010000002.1, forward strand.
TTTGCCCGGGGCGGCACAGAAAGACCTGCGCGCCACGGCCCGCGCGGGTGAAGCCGATGCGGCGCAGCAAGGCCGCCGAGATGTCGTTATCGGCGGCGACGGTGGCGGTGAGCCGGGCAACCGGCAGCGCCGCGAAGGCCCATTCAATGAGGCGGCGCGCGGCTTCCAGCCCGTAACCTTGGCCCCAATGCGCGCGGCCCAGCCAATAGCCCAGTTCGGCCTGGGTGCCCCCGGCGGCCAGACGCAGACCGGCGCAGCCGAGCAAGGTGCCAGTTGCGGTGTCGAGCACGGCGAATTGTGTGGCGCGGCCCGCGAGATGGTCGGCGGCGGCGGCCTCGATCCAGGCGGCAGCGAGGTCCGCGGCGTAGGGAAAGGGGGCATCAGGCAGGCGGCGGCAGATGTCCCAGTCGTTGATCAGGCGGTGGAAGGCAAGCGTGTCGGCGGCCAGCAAGGGCCGCAGCGTGAGCCGCGTGGTTTGCAGCCGCAATGTTGGGGCATCCGGGGTGGGCAAACCGGGCGGGTGGGACTCGAAGAGATCGGGCATAATGGTATTCGGCATAGGGCCTGGTTCAGGCCGGGTAAATTGCTTTTATGCGGCATGGTTGATCTTACGCGCCGGAGACGGCAACCATGCCGCCCATGAACGCTGAGCCCGACCATAACGCCGCCGCGATGGCCACCGCCGGTGCCCGTGCCAGGGCTGCGGCCACCATTTTGGCGCGGACAGGCGGGGCGGCGCGCGATGCAGCGCTGCGGGCGATGGCGGCGGCCCTCGGCGACGCGGCGCCTGCGATTCTGGCGGCCAATGCGCGGGACATGGCGGCGTTTACCGGCAGTGCCGCGTTTGGCGACCGGTTGCTGCTGACAGCCGCGCGGGTGGCGGCCATGGCGCAGGGTGTGGTCGATATCGCCGCCCTGCCGGACCCGCTGGCGCGCGAATTGGCACGCTGGTCGCGGCCCAACGGGCTGGAGATTACGCGCATCCCCCAGCCGCTGGGCGTGCTGGGCATGATCTATGAGAGCCGCCCGAATGTTGGCGCGGATGCCGCGGCGATTGCGGTGAAATCAGGCAATGCGTTGATTTTGCGCGGGGGCTCGGAGAGTTTGCACTCCGCCCGCGCGATCCATGCGGCGATTTGCGCGGGGCTTCGCGCGGCGGGGCTGCCGGAGGATTGCGTGCAGATCGCCCCCAGTACCGACCGGGGGTTTGTCGCGGCGATGTTGGCGGCGAGCGGGGTGCTGGATTTGCTGATCCCGCGCGGCGGAAAATCATTGGTGGCGCGGGTGCAGCGCGAGGCGCGGGTGCCCGTGCTCGCCCATGCCGAGGGGCTGAACCATAGTTATATCCACGCACAGGCGGATTTTATGATGGCGCGGCAGATTTTGGGCAATGCCAAGATGCGCCGTCCTGGCGTGTGCGGGGCGACCGAGACTTTGTTGCTGGATGCCGCGATCGCGCCCGCTTTGCTGCCGCTGCTGGTGGCGGACCTAACGGCGCTGGGCTGTGACTTTCGGGCGGATGCGCGGGCGCGCGCGATCATGCCCGGGTTGCCCGCCGCCGGGCGGCATGATTTCGACACCGAATGGCTGGATGCCGTGCTGAACATCAAGATCGTGGACGGGGTGGACGCGGCGCTGGCGCATATCGCGGCGCATGGCAGTGAGCATACCGATGCGATCATCACCGAGGATGCGGCGGTGGCTGAATATTTCCTGAGCCAGCTCAGCAGCGCGGTGGGGATGTGGAACGCCTCGACCCAGTTTTGTGATGGTGGGGAGTTTGGATTCGGGGCTGAAATTGGCATCGCCACCGGGCGGATCCAGGCGCGCGGGCCTGTGGGGCCGGAGCAGCTGACCAGTTTCAGGTATGTGGTGCGCGGCACCGGGCAGATCCGGCCCTGATCCCAACCTATGGCCACCATTACAGGCTGCGGGTCGGGCTGCTTGGCGGCTCGTTCAACCCGGCGCATGGCGGGCATATGCATGTGGCACGTCAGGCGATGCGGCATTTGCGGCTGGATCAGATCTGGCTGATGGTCTCGCCAGGTAACCCGTTAAAGCCGCGCGCGGGCATGGCGCCGTTCATCGCGCGGCTAGCCTCGGCGCGGCGGGTTGCCGATGGGCGCCGGGTTATCGCCACGGATATCGAGCTGCGGCTGGGCACGCAGGTGACGGCTGAGACCATGCGGGGCCTGAAACAGCGATTTGCGCGTGTGCGGTTCGTGTGGCTGATGGGGGCGGATAATCTGCGCCAATTGCCGCGCTGGGGGCATTGGCTGGCGGTGATGCACGCCATGCCGATGCTGGTGCTGCCCCGCCCGGGGGCAACGCGCGCAGCCATTTCCGGGCAGGCGGCGGCGCGATTCTCGCAATATCGCTTAAAACCGCGTTGTGGTTTATGTCTGGCGACGGCAAAGCCACCCGCCTGGGTGTTGCTGCCGGGGCGGGAGAATTCACTCTCCGCGACGGCGTTGCGTCAATCTGGTTTGCGTCAGTCAATTGAAGGAGCTTTGTCATAGTCCGCCCACCCACCCGAAGCACGGCCCCGCGCGGCGCGAAACCGGCCCGTAAAATTGCCCCGAAGGCCGCCGCCGAGGCGCTGCCAGCCATGCCGGGAACGCCGCGCAAAAAAGCCAGTATCGCCGGGCCGCGCCGCAAGGCGGCATCACCCAAGACCACGGTGCCGGAGCTTGACCGGATGCAGGGGATCATCATCGCCTGTCTGGACAGCGACAAGGCCGAGGATATCGTGGCCATTGACCTTGCGGGCCGCGCCAGTTTCGCCGACCGGATGGTGATTGCAACCGGGCTCGCGGACCGGCAGATCGCGGCGATGGCGACGCATCTGAACGAGAAGATGGTGGAAGCGGGGTTCAAGAAATTGCGTGTGGAGGGGGCCTCGGGGACCGATTGGGTGCTGATCGATGCCGGGGATATCATCGTGCATCTGTTCAAGCCCGAGGCGCGGAGCCTTTATGCGCTGGAGAAGATGTGGGGGGCCGAGCTTGATGAGGCGGACGGGGCTGCGCCCGAGGGCTGAGACATGAGCGGGCGGCAATGCGGCTGATCGCGATTGGGAAAGCCAGCCATGACGCGCCGGAGGGCGTTTTGTTTGCGCGGTACGCGGCGCGGATCAAACCGGCGCTGATATTGCTGGAACTGCCCTATGGGTATGGCGGCCCGGCGGAGATAAAAAAACGCGAGGCTGATGCGTTGCTCGCCGCCATTGGGCCGCAGGATTTCGTGGTGGCGCTGGATGGCGGCGGGCGGGCACCGGACAGTGCGGGCCTGGCCGTATTGTTCGGCAAATGGGCCGAGGCCGGGAAAAAGATTAATTTCGTTATCGGTGGTGCGGAGGGGCTGGATGCCAGGGTGATCGCGCGCGCCGGGGCGCTGCTATCGCTCGGCCCCATGACCTGGCCGCATATGCTGGTGCGCCCGATGCTCGCCGAACAGATTTACCGCGCCCAGATGATCCGCGCCGGGCATCCTTATCATCGGTCGGGACGACCGTAAGATTAAGATGGTCGGGACGACCGTAAGATTAAGGTGGTCGGGACGACCGTAAGATTAGGGTGGTCGGGACGACCGTAAGATTAAGGTGGTCGGGACGACCGTAAGATTAGGGTGATCGGGACGACCGTGAGGGTGGCCGGGGCGGGCGGGATCGCTTAAACCATTGGTATTATGAAAGATCAGATTATGCCCAAACCCGTGATGCTCGTGATCCTCGATGGTTTTGGTTGGCGGGAGGAGCGGGCGGATAATGCGGTGGCGCTGGCCGCGACTCCCAATTTCGACAGGCTTTGGCAGACATCGCCGCATGCGTTTTTGACGACGTGCGGGCTGGTGGTGGGGTTGCCCCAGGGGCAGATGGGGAACTCAGAGGTTGGGCATCTGAACATCGGGGCCGGGCGGGTGGTGATGCAGGAATTGCCGCGCATCGATGCCGCGATCAAGGATGGTAGCCTGGCCAGGAACACGGAATTGCTGGCCTTTATCGCGCGGCTGAAAGAGAGCGGCGGCGTGGCGCATCTGATGGGGCTGGTCTCACCGGGCGGGGTGCATGCCCACCAGGATCAGGGCCTGGCGCTGGCCGCAATGCTGCACGCGCAGGGGGTTGGCGTGGTGGTGCATGCCTGGATGGATGGGCGGGACACGCCGCCCCAGGCTGGCGATGGCTATATGCGGGATTTTGTGGTGCGGCTGGGCGCGCATGGCCGGATCGGCAGCGTGATCGGGCGGTATTACGCGATGGACCGGGACCATCGTTGGGAGCGTGTGGCACAAGCCTTTCGGTTGATCGTGGATGGCGAGGGAACACCGTTTGAGAGTGCCGAGGCGGCGATTGCGGCCAGTTATGCAGCGGGGGTGGGGGATGAATTCATCCCGCCCGCCGTGATCGGGGGGTATGGCGGCGTGCGTCCGGGCGATGGGGTGCTGTGTTTTAATTACCGGGCGGACCGGGTGCGGGAAATTCTGGCGGCCCTGCTGGACCCGGCATTTGCCGGGTTTGCGCGGCCTGTACCCGGCTTCGCCGCGGCTTTGGGGATGACCGCCTACGCCGAGGCGCTGGCACCGCTGATGCACCATCTATTTGCGCCCCAGCATTTGGGCGAGATTTTGGGTGAGGTGGTGGCGGCCCATGGCAAGGCTCAGTTGCGCATGGCCGAGACCGAGAAATATCCGCATGTGACATATTTCATGAATGGCGGGCGGGAGGCACCCTATGCCGGGGAAGACCGCATCATGGTGCCGTCCCCTAAGGTTGCGACCTATGATTTGCAGCCCGAGATGTCTGCCCCGGCGCTGACCGAGGCGGCGGTGGAGGCGATCGAGCGGGGGGTGTATGATCTGATCATCCTGAATTTCGCCAATCCGGATATGGTGGGCCATACCGGGGTGCTGGCGGCGGCGATGCGCGCGGTGGAGGCGGTGGATGCCGGGCTGGGGGCGATTGCGGCGGCGGTGGTGGCCCAGGGCGGCGCGCTGCTGGTGACGGCGGACCATGGTAATTGCGAGCTGATGCGCGATGCGGAGACCGGCGGGCCGCATACCGCGCATACGCTGAACCCCGTGCCGGTTTTGTTGGCGGGTGGGCCCGCCGGGGCGGTGCTGCATGACGGGATCCTGGCAGATCTGGCGCCGACATTGCTGGCACTTTTACAGATACCGCAGCCCGGCGCGATGACCGGTAGAACGCTGATCAGGTGAGGCGGACGACCGCGTTTTTCGGGGTTTTGATGCTCGGGGTGCTGGTCCCGGGCTTTGCCGCCGCGGATGCGGTGGCCGAGGCGCGGGCGGCATTGGCGGCCCATAAACACGCGGCCATGGAGGCACGCGCCGAGGCGCGCGCCCAGGCGGCGCGCGCGGCGCTGCTGGCCGAACAACAGATAGAGGCCGCCGCCGCCTTGCGCGGGTTGGAAGACCAGACCGGCCAAGACGCTGAGACTCTGGCCGATTTGCAGGCGCGCCAGCAGGCGGCGGGCCGCCGGTTGGTGGCGGCGCAGGCCGCTTTGGGCGCGTTGTTGCCGGTGATGCAGCGGCTTTCAGCCCAGCCGGAGGCGGCGTTGCTGGCGATGCCGGAGCCGCCCGGCGATGCCGTGCGCGGGGTTGCGATCATGCAGGGGATCGCCGCCTCGATCGCGGTGCAGGCGCAAGCTGTGCAGACCGAGACAAGACGGCTGGCTGGGTTGGTAAGCGCGGCACAGGCCGCACAGGCGCGGCTGGCCGCCGCCGCCGCCACACAGCAGGCGGCGGAAGGTCAGCTCTCGGTGGAGATCGATGCCGCGAAGGCCGATGAGATGCAACAAGCCGACACCGCCGCGCGTGAGACCGAGGCGAGCCTGGCTGCGCAGGCCAAGCTGGACACACTGAATGCCGCTATCGCCCGGTTGGTGCCCCGGGCCGGAGCGCCCGCTTTGCCCGAAGGTGCGGGCGCAGCACCGGTGGCCGGGCGCATTGTTCAAAATTACGGTGCCAGCACGCTTGCCGGGCCCGCTGAGGGCGTGAGCTATGATGCTGCCCCAGGTGCCCGGGTGACGACGCCCTGCGCCGGGACAGTGATGTTCGCGGGGTCGTTTCCGGCCTACGGGCTGATGGTGATCGCCGATTGCGGCCAGGGGACCAGCCTCGTTCTGGCGGGTATGGCGCATCTGGATGTCGCGACCGGTGAGCGGCTGGCGCGTGGCCAGCCCATCGGGTCCATGCTGGGCTATAACCCGCAGGACCCGGCGCATTTGCCGGTGCTGTATGTTGAATTGCGGCAGAATGGCCACCCGGTCGATCCCGCCGGTTGGCTGCGCGCGGCGCGGTGAGGCGCATGGCGGGGTGCGGTGGGTCTGGATAAATCGGTGACTATGCTATCTAATAAGGAGCCTGGGGTCGCCGGGCGCGGATAAGGATTTTCGGATGAGGTTGCGTAGCGTTTTGATGGTGAGTGGGGTATTTGTCGCGGGGCTGGTGATCGGGACAGTCGCCGGACCAGGGCAACGCGCGATGGGGCAGGATACGCCCAGTAACAGCACTTACCAGCAGCTTTCATTGTTCGGGGACATCCTGACGCAGGTGAAAGAGAATTATGTGGTGGATCCGCCATCCGAAAAATTGATCTATGACGCGGTGAACGGGATGTTGGCCGGGCTAGACCCGCATTCAGGTTATATGAATGCCCAGCAATTCGCGGATATGCAGGTGCAGACATCCGGGCAGTTCGGCGGGCTGGGGTTGGAAGTGACGCAAGCCAGCGGGCTGATCAAAGTGATCACCCCGATCGACGACACGCCGGGGGCAAAGGCCGGGATCAAGCCCGGGGATATTATTGTTGAGATCAACGGTCATTCCACCCAGGGGCTCAGCCTGGACGATGCGGTGACCAAGATGCGCGGGCCGCCGGGTACGCAGATTACCCTCATGCTGAAGCGGGTGGGGATCAATACGCCCGTGATGGTGACACTGACCCGTGAGATCATCAAAATTCAGGACGTGAAGGACAGGTTGTTCACCACGCCAGCGGGCGATGTGGGTTATATCCGGCTGGATAGTTTCGATGAGAATGCCGATCCGCATATCCGCGCCGCCGTGGCCAGCCTGATGAAGCAGGCGCATGGCCCGATCCATGGGTATATTCTTGACCTGCGGGACAATCCGGGCGGGTTGCTCGACCAGGCGGTGGCGGTGGGTGATGATTTTCTGAATGCGGGGGAAATTGTCTCGACCCATGGGCGGCACAAGCAGGACGATGCCGCCTGGTATGCGCAGCCCGGTGGCGATATCACCGGCGGCGCGCCGGTGGTGGTATTGACCAATGCGGGGACCGCCTCAGCCGCTGAGATCGTGACGGCGGCGTTGCAGCAGAACCGGCGGGCGTTGGTGCTGGGGACACAGACCTTCGGCAAGGGGTCGGTCCAGACGATTATGCCGATCGACAATGCCGGGGCGTTACGCCTGACCACCGCGCTTTATTTCACGCCATCGGGTAAATCCATCCAGGGCTATGGCGTGACACCGAATGTGATCGTGCATAGCAGCCGCACGCCGGAGGATGCGTTCGGCCAGCTGCGCGAGCCGAATTTGTTGAACGCTTTTAATAACCCGACGAAGCAGCAGGGCGCGCCGCTGCCGCCGGCGCCGCCACTGCCAAGTGTGGTCAAGACCATACCGGACAAGCCCCCGGTCGGGTGGCCCGCTTTTGACGCCGCCAAACCCGCGACCGATTTCCAGTTGCAGATGGGCCTGAAGCTGGTCGATGCGATGGGTGCTGCGCGCACCACGACCGCCGCCAATTGATGCCGGTGATCGACCGGGCGGATCTGCCGTATCGGTTGAATGTGGGCGCGGTATTGTTCGGGCGTGATGGCCGTGTGCTGGTGGGAAGGCGGGCAGGGCTGAAGCCCAAAGCGTGGCAATTGCCGCAAGGCGGCATCGACGCGGATGAGGACCCGCGCGATGCCGTGCTGCGCGAATTGGGCGAGGAGATTGGCACCGCCAATGCCGAGATTCTGGGCGAACACCCGCAATGGCTGGATTATGATCTGCCCGATGAGTTGATCGGGCGGGCGTTCCGGGGGCGGTTCCGTGGCCAGCGGCAGAAATGGTTTGCTTTGAGATTTCTCGGGACGGATGCCGAGATCAACCTCGACGCCGATGCCCACCCGGAATTCGATGCCTGGAAATGGGTGGCGCTGGATGAGCTGGCCGGGCTTGCCGTGTCGTTCAAGCGCGGGATTTATGAGACCATCGCCAGGGATTTTGCGCGGTATGCAGCCCCAGAGACCCGATAACAGGAGGATTTTATGATCGAACTGACCGCCGCTGACGGGCATCGCTTTAACGCCTTTGAGACCGGAGATATCAACGCGCCGCGCGGGCTTGTGGTGGTGCAGGAGATTTTTGGTGTGAACGCGCATATGCGGCTGGTGAGCGAGCGGCTGGCGGGGTTTGGCTACCGGGTGCTCTCGCCCGCGATGTTCGACCGTGCGGCGCGTGATGTGACGCTGGATTACACGCCGGAGGATGTGCAAAAGGGGCTGGCCCTGCGCGCCGAGATCTCCGAGGACGCGGCGTTGATGGATCTGGAGGCGACGGCGTCGGCCTTTGGTGGGCGGCCCGTGGGGATTATCGGGTATTGCTGGGGCGGCAGCCTGGCGTGGCTGGGGGCCACAAAGTCGTCTCATTTCAAGGCCGCCATCTGCTGGTATGGTGGCGGGATTGCCGCGGCGAAGGATGCCAAGCCGGGTTGCCCCGTGCAACTGCATTTCGGTGAGGCCGACCATGGCATTCCGATGAGCGATGTGGCGGCGATCCGCGCCGCGCAGCCGGGGGTGGACATATTCACCTATGCGGGCGCGCAGCACGGCTTTGGCTGTGAGGCGCGGGCGAGCTATAGCGCGCCGGATTGCGAGTTGGCGGAATTGCGCAGCCTCGCGTTTTTTGCCGAGCATTTGAGGTAATTTTGTTTAGGCCCGGATAATCCCTGATCGAATCGCTTTGCGATCCGATCAGGGATCTGTATCTGGCTCTACCGAAATATCCAGAGGGCGATTCAGACTCCAGGTTCGCTCGCAAAACGAGCGGACCTGGAGTCATTGCGCTCTAAGTGCCGAGAATGAGCCCGACCAGCGCGCCGCCGCCGAGCAGCCATAACGGGTGGAGGTTGCTGCGCCAGGCAAGTATTGCCACCAGCAAGGTGGTGGCCGTGAGGGTGAAACCAGTATCCGCCTGGCGCACCAGCACCCCGGCGGCGGCCAGAATGAGCCCGGCGGTGACCGGCAGCAAAGCCGCTTGGATGATGCGCCGCCATCTGGCTTCACGGTAGGTCTCCCAGACCTGGGAGACGATAACGACCAGGATGCCAGCGGGCAGGATCATCGCCAGGGTGGCGATTATGCCGCCTGTGACGCCAGCCATATGTGCGCCGATCAGGGTGGTGATGAGCACGTTCGGCCCGGGAGCGGCGTTTGAGATGGCGTAAAGCTGGGAGAATTGCGCGGGGCTGAGCCAGTGGCGCGAGGTGACGATCTCGGCGGCGATTTCCGGCAATGTGCTGTTGATGCCGCCGACCGCCAGCAGGGATAATTTGCCAAAAATCAGCGTGAGCGTGACGAGGATATTGGTCATGCGGCACGGCGCGCAAGGAACAGCGACACCGGCACGACGATAAGCATGGTCACGGGCAGCGAGAGATGCACGAACACGACCAGGGCAAAAACCGCAAGGCTGAGCGGGATGTTGCGGCGGTTGGCGAAAATCGGCCCGGCGATGCGCAGGGCGGTGCCGAGCACCAGGCCCGCGGCGGCGGCGGCCAGGCCGGCCAGCGCGTGCTGGGCAAGCGGTAAAGTGCCAAAGCGGGCATAGGCGGCGCCAAGCAGCATAACGATGGCCATTGGGGCCGCCAGCAGCCCCAGGACCGCCGCAGCCGCACCGCTGACCCCCTGATGCCGGGCACCTATGGCAAAGGCGAGGTTGACGATGTTGGCGCCGGGCATGAACTGACAAAGGCTGAACAGATCATTAAAGGCGACCTGGGACATCCAGCGTTTCTCATCGACGATCATGCGCCGCGCCACCGGCAGCACGCCGCCAAACCCGATCACGCCCGCGCTGAGGAACCCGGTGAAGAGCTGGGCATGGCTTAACCTTGGTGGCTCGGGGCTGGGGGCTGGGGGCGCGTTGGTCATTGATGTTGATTATGACCGGCGCGGCGCGCGGGCAAATGTCATGGAACTGCCATGAAAACCCCGTGTTCTTTGGCCCAGGCTTCAATTAATGCAGGGTTGCTGAAGTGCCCCGGGTGTTTTGCGCGGGTTTTCAATCAGGGATTTTCATAAAGGAACGCGATCGTGAAACTTATCAATAAAACATCTCGTATGGCCGCGCTGCGCGGCGGAGTCGCGGTTTTAGCCCTGGCTGGTGCCATCGGTGCCGCCGGTGTGGCCCATGCCGCGACCACTTTGGTCGAGACCGGGTCCAGCCTTCTCTACCCGCTGTTCAACATCTGGGTTCCGGATTTCACCGCCGTCAACCCGGGCATTCAGCTTACCACCACATCGACCGGCTCAGGTGCCGGGATCGCGCAGTCGATGAAGGGGCTGGTGCAGATCGGCGCGTCTGATGCGTATTTGTCGGACGGGATTGTTAAGAAGCACCCGAACATGCTGAGCATTCCGCTCGCGATTTCAGCGCAGACGATCAATTTCAATCTGCCGGGCCTGAATGGGGACAATATCAAGCTCACGGGGCCGATTCTGGCCGGGATCTATTCCGGCAAGATCACGATGTGGAATGATCCGAAGATCGCCGCGATCAACCCCGGGATCAAACTGCCAGCACATGTGATCATCCCCATCCATCGCGTTGACGGTTCGGGCGACACGTTCATTTTCACGCAATATCTGTCTGACTCGACCCCGGCCTGGGCCAGCACGGTGCGTTATGGCACAGCGGTTTCCTGGCCAGCGGTAACCGGCGGGATCGGTGCCAATGGCAACCCCGGCATGGTGTCCGCGCTTCAGGCGAACCCGTATGCGGTGGCTTATATCGGTGTCAGCTTTGCCGACCAGGTGGCCAAGGATAGCCTCGGCGTGGCCAAGATTAAGAACGCCGACGGCAAGTTCCTGTTGCCCACCGCCACCACCGTGGGTGCTGCCGCCGATAGCATTGTGACAACCACGCCGCCCGATGAGCGGATCAGCATGGTGTTCGCGAAAGGCGCCGATGCCTATCCGATCGCGAATTACGAATACGCGATCATCAATGCCAAGCAGCCGGATACCGATACCGCGAGCGCAATCCAGACCTTTCTGACCTGGGCCGTGACTTCGGGCAACGCCATGAAATATCTGACCCAGGTGCATTTCCTGCCGCTGCCCGCCGCGATCGTGACGCTTTCGAAGACACAGATCGCGAAGATTAACTGATTGGGCCTGTAACCCCCTTCCGATTTGGTTCGGAAGGGGGTTATTCATGGGTGCTGTCATGAAGATCAAACCTTTCCGGCTTTCTCTCCTGGGCTTGAGCCTGCTGATCCCGGCGGCACTGGGCGCTGTGGTTTTGTTTTTGTTGCTCTACGCGGGGCAGGCGATAAGTTTCAACGGGTTTGGCTTTCTGGGTGGGGTGAACTGGAATCTCGGGAATTTATATAGCGACCCGGTGATGACACGCGGCGTGCAGGTGCCATCAGGTGCCGATTACGGGATTTTGGTGTTCGTGGTCGGCACGCTTTTGTCCTCCGGGATTGCGATTTTGATGGCTGTACCGCTGAGCGTCGGTGCCGCCATATTTCTGGCCGAGGCGGTGCCGGGGACAATCCGTCCGGTGCTCTCAATGCTGGTCGAGCTGGTGGCCGTGGTGCCATCGGTGGTGTTTGGTTTGTGGGGCATCGCCGTGTTGATCCCGCTGATCGGGACATATCTGGCCCCTTCCGGCAATGGGTACGGGTTGCTGGCCGCGAGCATCGTGCTGGCGCTGATGATCACCCCGATTATTGCGACCACATTGCTCGATGCGTTGTTGAGGGTGCCGCGGGAGAACCGGGAATCTGCATTTGCGCTTGGGGCCACGCATTTTGAGGTGGTGACGAAGGCGATGTTGCCGATGGTGCGCACGACATTGGTCGGGGGCATTGTGCTGGCGCTGGGCCGTGCGATGGGCGAGACGATGGCGGTGGTTATGGTCTCTGGCGGCGCGATTAATATTTTGCCGCATAGCGTGTTCTCGCCGGTTTCCACCATTGCCTCGTTTATCGTGACGCAACTGGACAGCGCGCAATCAGACCCGACGAATATGGCGGTGCGCTCACTGGCTGAGATCGCGCTCGTGTTGTTTTTGATCACGCTGGCGGTGAATGCCTGCGCGAAACTGCTGTCCTCGGGAGCGCTCAATGTCCGCAGCCGCCAGCATTAAAGCAAGGCGAGGCGGTTTGGCGGCGCGGCGCGCGATTATCGGCGGGCTGGGCTGGGCGGCCTGTGGGCTGGCGTTGTTGCTGGTGATCGGGCCGCTGGTTGATATCGTCGGCGTGGTGAGCTGGCACGGGGCCTCGGCGTTTTCAGTCAAATTATTCACCACGGTCACCAACGGTACGGCGGGCGGCTTGCTGAACGCGATCGAGGGTACGGCGGTGATCACGGTTATGGCGATGATCATCGCGGTGCCCGTGGGGGTGGGGGCGGGGATTTATTTATCAGAATATGGCAATAATAAACTCGGTTCGGTTATCCGGTTTCTCTCAGATGTGCTGACGGGCACGCCGTCCATCGTGCTCGGGTATTTCTCGTATATCGTGTTCATCAACGCGCTCGGGTGGGATTTTTCAGCCCTCGCGGCGTCGATCACGATCGCGATTTTGATTGTGCCGTATCTGGCGCGGATCACCGAGCTGGCGTTGCGCCAGGTACCGAATGCGATGCGTGAGGCGGGGTTCGCCCTGGGTGCGAGCGAGCCTGCGGTGGTGTTCAAGATCGTGCTGCCGGGTGCGGCCTCGGGCGTGATGACGGGTGCGTTATTGGCGCTCGCGATATCGGTGGGGGAGACGGCGCCGCTGATTTATACCGCCGGATGGTCGAATTATTTGTGGAACGGCAAGCTCACGCATGAGCCGATCGGGTATCTGACCTATGTGATCTGGACGTTCATCGATCAGCCTTATGCGGCGTCGCACGCGCTGGCCTATGCGGCGGCGTTTATCGTGATGATGGTGGTGCTGGCGATCAATATCGGGGTGCGGCTGGTGGTGCGGCGAGGCAAAGCCGTTTGAGCGCGCCACGACCCTGAAAAACAGACGTCTTTTTGCCTCTCTTTCTTCAGAAAAAGAGGATCCTATGTCTCATCCTCATCCGGCTCGGCGGGCGTCTCGGGGAGTTTGTAGCTCTCAGTCAGCCAGCGCCCGAGGTCGATATCGGCGCAGCGTTGTGAGCAGAAGGGTTTATGCGCCGGGGTGACCGGTTTGCGGCAGATCGGGCATTGGCTCATATGCGCAGGGTTTCGGCCAGGGGTGGGCGGATGCGGCGGCGGGTGATCTCGGCAAAGCCCAGATGCGAGATGCCGAGGCAAACCGGGCGCAGCGGGTCAGAGGCCAGGGCGGCGCGTAAGGGTGCGGTGAGCTTTGCGCGGGCGGCGGGTTTAAGCCCCGCGAAATCGACCAGAATGCCGCCCGAGAGGTTGCGCAGGCGGATTTGCCGGCAGATTTCCGGGATGAACGCGATGTTCAGGGTGAGCGGCGCGATGTGGCTGGCGGCGGCGGCGTCGATGTCTATGAGGGTGGCGGCTGGCGTGAGCGCGATATGCATGACGCCGCCATGCGGCAGCGGTGTGCGCGGGTCGGACAAAGTGGCGATCTCGTCTTCCAGAACGGGGTCGAAGGCGGCGTTGTTATAGCGCATCCGGCCTTCCAGCCAGGGTCGAAGGCTGGCCATGAGCGCGTGGTCGTCGATGAGGATGTCGGCATCCGGGGTGCGTTGGCACAGAGCCAAAAGCGGCCCTGGGCCGCGGCGGCGCAGGCCAGGTGTGGTGTCTGGCGGTTCTGGTAGTGCCGCATAACAACTCGTTCAAGGCGGACGGCTACGCCGCCGCTTAACTCAAGCGTTAGACATGGGGCAACAAGATGCACGATTTCGCAAAATTGGCAGGTGCTTTCGCTGCAAGCTTCGTCGCAGTGATCGTAGTTGCGCTGCTCTTTCGCATCGGCGGCAAAAAGCCGAAGTACCTCAACATTGTCGCAATTCCGGTCGGCATCACAATCGCCGAGGCGTTACGCTTGGCGTGGCCCATTTCCGATC
>JAQNCU010000182.1 GCA_029077775.1 Acidocella sp.
ATACCGCGATAGCGAAAGTTAGTTACCAAAAACTTCCCAATCCGACAGGCTGCTACATGTGTGATAAAAGTCTGACTCACGTTTTGGGGTTGCCGCGCAATGCGCCGGAGCCTCAAACAATCCGGCTCTAAACGCCGCCGGACCCCTTTTTAAGAGCCTTGTTTTTACGCCGCCGTTCCTGTTCCCCAGGTTTGGCACCCGCTGGACGTTCAGCGCGGGTGAATTTTGTCTTGGGCGGACGTGGTCCCGGGTCTCTGGACGGACCAGGAGCGGTGGTGGGTTGGATGTCAAGCTCGTCCCTGGGTGAGGCGGTGAGGGCTTGGAGGAATTTTGCCTGTGCCTGGGGTAGAATTTCGAAGTTGGTTTCGCGGTCGAAGATGCGGATGGCACCGATATCCGCTTTTGTGATCCCGCCCAGGCGGCAGAGCAGCGGAATTAGCCATTTGGGGTCTGCATTGTTTTTGCGCCCGGTGGCGGCGCGGAACCAAATCGTATCATGCCCGCCGGCGCCATGCTCAAAATTGGTCGCCTGTGCCGGGCGCCGCGGGGCGGGGGTGAATGTCGGCTGGATGGTCACCTCAGCAGGTTCCGGCAGCCGGGCGCGGTAGATGCGGATCAGGGCGGCGGCAATGGCCTCGGGGCTCTGGCGGCGGAGCAATTCCTGCGCCAGCGCCAATTCGGCCCCTTCGGGCATGGCGGCGCGTGTGGCTTCAGCGAGCAGTTTTTCCTGGTCGTGCGCGCGGATGGCATCGGCGGTCGGTGGGTCTTCCCAGTTTGCGATGATGTTGGCGCTGCCGAGCAGAAGCTCTGCCCGGCGGCGTTTGGCCCCAGGGACCAGCAGAATACACACGCCCTTGCGCCCCGCCCGCCCGGTGCGGCCGGAGCGGTGAAGCATGGTGTCCTTGTTGGTCGGCAAATCGGCATGGATCACGAGGTCGAGGTCCGGGAGGTCGAGCCCGCGCGCCGCGACATCGGTGGCGATGCAGACCTGGGCGCGGCCATCACGCAGGGCGCTGAGCGCGGCGTTGCGTTCGCTCTGCGACAATTCGCCCGAGAGCGCCACGGCATTGAAGCCGCGCGCCAACAAGGCCGCGTGGAGATGCCGGACATGATCGCGCGTGGCGCAGAACACCAAAGCGCGGCTCTCATGAAGGCGGAGGAGATTGACCAGGCCGCGCTCGATCTCGTGCCCGGCGACGCGGACAGCGCGATATTCGATATCCGCATGGGGCTGGTTGCGCGTGACGGTGTCGATCCGCAAGGCGTTTTGCTGGTATTGCCGCGCCAGGGCGGCAATTTCCTTGGGCATCGTGGCGGAGAACATCAGGGTGCGCCGGGCCTCCGGCGCTTTGCCGAGAATAAAATCGAGTTCATCGCGAAAGCCGAGGTCGAGCATCTCGTCGGCTTCATCGAGCACGATGACCTCGATCTCGCTGAGATCGAGATGCGCGCGGGTGAGGTGATCCTGCAAGCGGCCTGGTGTGCCCACCACCATATGGCAGCCCTGGGCGAGCAATTTTTGTTCGCGTCGCGCATCCATGCCGCCGACGCACGACACAACCCGCCCGCCCGTCGGGGCGTAAAGCCAGCTCAGCTCGGCATGGACCTGCAAGGCAAGCTCCCGCGTGGGGGCGATGACCAGCACCAAAGGGTGCCGCGTGGCGGGTAGGTGTTCGGCCTCGCCCAGGATGGTGCTTGCCATCGCGAGGCCATAGGCCACGGTTTTGCCCGATCCGGTTTGGGCGGAGACCAGAAGGTCGCGGTCATCGGCGGCGGCTTCAAGCACCGCGTGTTGCACCGGGGTTGGCGCAGAATATCCGCGCGCGGCCAGTGCCGATGCGAGGCCTGAGTTTTTGATGGGAAAGGTCATGCGGGCTCGTAACCTTTCGGACGGCGCGCGGCAAATCGGGTACGGGGGATATCGTTACAACGCCGCCCAAATTCGGGATTGATGGCGGGGGCGCGGTGCCCTATGGTAAAGGCAACCGTATCAATCTGAGCGGCTTGAACATATTGCAGAGGACTGTTTTTATAGTGCGACCCCCGAAAAATGACCGCCAGCGGCAGCCTCGCCGCCGTGGTTTTGATGATGATAATTTTTTTGGCAACACGCCGCCCCCACCGCCATCCTTCTCGGGATTTGGGTCAAGCTCCTCCGCGCCGGAAGCCAAGGCCACGGTGAAATGGTATAATTCCGAAAAAGGCTTCGGCTTTGTCGAGATGGCCGATGGCTCGGGCGATGTTTTTTTGCACGCCAATTCATTGCAGAATGCGGGTTTCCAGGCGGTCACGCCAGGGTCTGTGTTGCAGGTTCGGGTGGGCCAGGGCCAGAAAGGCCGGCAGGTTGATCAGGTGATTTCAGTAACTGAAGGCACCGGCGAGGCGCCGTCTGCGCGTGGCGGCTTTGGGGCGCCGGGCGGGTTTGATCGCCCCCGGCCATCGGGCCCGCGCGCGCCGCGCCAAACCGCATCCGGCCCGGCGGTCGAGATGACCGGCATTGTGAAATGGTATAACGCGACCAAGGGTTTTGGCTTTATCAGCCCGCAAAGCGGCGGCAAGGATGTGTTTGTTCACGCCACCGCGCTGGAACAGGCCGGGCTGCAACCGCTGCAGGAAGGCCAGTCGGTGCGCATGAATGTTGTGCAGGGTGCCAAGGGGCCGGAGGTTAGTTCCATCAGCGTCGGTTAACCGGTATCTCTCGATGTTTAGCGGGGGCGGTTTCACTTAAACGTGGGGCCGCCTTTTGCTTTTTTGTTTGATGCCAACCGTCATGACGTACGGTGGTCGGTGTCAGAATTTTTGTTGGCGCGCGGCCGCCCCACCAGCCCCGCGCGCGATACCAACGGCCTATAATGATGAGTCATCATCTTCGGCCGTCGGTATTATCAGGAGGATGATGTGGCGTATAAAGTAAATTACGGGTTGGAGCGTGCTGAGCGAAACCGCGCCAAGCTTGCGAAGAAAGCCGCCAAGGCGGAGGCAAAAAAGGCCGGTCAGGCGGAACCGCCGGATGATGGAAATCCGCTTGCGGAACCCGGGGTGCCAGAGACTGACGAAACCGGCGAAGACTCGAATTAGACCGGCACCGCGCCATGCCTGGCTTTACAGCGTGGCGATACGGCCAACGCCCGCCGCCGCCATGCGCGCCCAGGCGGCGGTGAGTGAGCCGTTGAGGTCGATCGCCCGGCACGCGGTCTCGATCACATTCGCTTTAAGGCCGAAAAAGGTGGCGTCTTCGGCCGACCAGCTTACGCAGTAATCGGTCGCCAGCCCACACAAATAGAGCTCGGTGATCCCGCGCGATGCGAAATACCCGTCGAGCCCCGTGCGGGTTTTGCGGTCTGCCTCCATAAAGGCGGAATAGCTGTCCACCGCCTTGTTGCTGCCCTTGCGGATGATCAGCCCGGCATGGGGGATTTCCAGCGCATTATGCAGCCCGGCACCCTGGCTGTTCATGACGCAATGGGTGGGCCACAAAGTCTGCGGCCCGTACGCCATGTTTATGGTCTCGAACGCGGCGTGGTCCGGATGGCTGGCGGCGAAGGAGCTGTGGTCTGGCGGATGCCAGTCCTGCGTGATCACCACATGGGTGAAGCGCGAGGCGAGGCTGTTGATAACGGGCACGATCTCATCGCCGCCAGAGACCGCGAGGGCGCCGCCGGGGCAGAAATCATATTGAACGTCGACAACGAGCAGGGCTACGTTATTTTGCATGGCAGAAACATAATCAATTCGGGCCGGGTGATATAGACAATGTGGTGGGGAATCATGTAAGGCTCCGCGCTTGCAGGAACGTGGGAGACAGGACAACCGTTTGTCCGGTCGGTTGTACCGCGGTCTATTGGCGTAAGCCATAGGATTAAGGAGCCAGCGATGGCAAAGAAGATTGTTGGTTATATCAAGCTGCAAATCCCCGCGGGGAAGGCAAATCCGTCACCGCCTGTGGGCCCGGCGCTCGGCCAGCGCGGGTTGAATATTATGCAGTTCTGTAAGGAATTCAATGCGCTGACGCAAGGTATGGAGCCCGGGATGCCTGTACCCGTGGTGATAACGGCGTTTGGTGACCGGACCTTTAATTTTATTACCAAAACCCCGCCGAACACGTATTTCCTGAAGAAAGCCGCGGGTATCACAAAGGGCACGACCACGCCAGGCAAGGGCCCTGCTGTGGGGCGCGTGACGATGGCGCAGTTGCGGGAAATTGCCGAGAAAAAAATGATCCATATGAACGCCAACGATGTCGATGGCGCGGTGCGGATGTTGATTGGCTCCGCCCGATCAATGGGTGTGACCGTGGTGGAGGGCTGAGATATGGCACATAATAAACGCCTGAACGCCGCGACCGCTTTGGTGGACCGCAAGAAGAATTATGCGCTGGCGGAGGCTGTGGCGCTGGCCAAAGCCAATGCCAAGGCGAAATTTGACGAGACCATCGAAATTTCGCTCAATCTCGGGATCGATCCGCGCCATGCCGACCAGATGGTGCGTGGGCTGATCTCGCTGCCCAATGGCACCGGCAAGGTGTTGCGGGTTGGTGTGTTTGCCCGGGGCGCGAAGGCGGATGAGGCATTGGCCGCCGGGGCCGATGTGGTGGGTGCCGATGATCTGGCCGAGAAGGTTCAGGCCGGTGACATCGCGTTCGACCGCTGCATCGCGACACCGGATATGATGGCGCTGGTCGGGCGGCTGGGCAAAATTCTCGGCCCGCGCGGCCTGATGCCGAACCCGAAACTGGGCACAGTGACCATGGATGTTAAGGGTGCGGTTACCGCCGCGAAATCCGGGCAGGTGGAGTTCCGCGCTGAGAAGGCCGGGATTATCCATGCCGGGATCGGCAAGGCGAGCTTCGATGAGACCAAATTGGTCGAGAACGCGAAGGCACTGGTGGAAGCCGTGCAGAAAGCCAAGCCGACCGGCGCGAAGGGCACGTATCTGCAAAAGATCGCCGTCAGCTCCACCATGGGCCCAGGCATACATGTGGATGTGGCCAGCCTGAGCGCCTGAGCGCCTGAGTTTGGCTGGGTTGTGCTGCCGATGTGGCGGTCACGGTTTTGTTTAGAGGGATGTCGTGACCCTGGCGGCGTTGGTTGGGTTTGAAAAGATACATCGCGGTTTTCGCCGCCATGTTGGGGTTTTAGGAGAAACATCACGGCCAAGGCCGCCATGTTTGGGTTTTAAGAGATACATCGCGGCCAAGGCCGCGATGGGCAGGTGGGCCAGACGGCCCGCCGAGACCTGTCCAAGACCATATGCATTCTGCTTCGCGGCGGAATTTAATGGGGTTCTGCCCCGCACATGGTAGACGAGGTGCCAGAATTTTGGGGCTTGCCCTGGGGTTTTGGTGGTTCTGATGAGAGGACAGGCGATTGGTGTTCCGGGATGGTCCTGGGCACCTTGGGTAACCTGGCGGTGCGGATGTGATCCGTGCCGTCGCAAGTTGGAGACGGATGTGGATCGCATCGAGAAGCGTGAATTCGTCGCTGAGCTATCTACGGTGTTTGCCGATACATCGATGGTCGTCGTGACGCGCAATGCGGGCATGACGGTTGCCGATGTGACCGAGCTGCGCCGCCGCGCGCAGAAGAAGCTCGAGGAGGGGGCGGTCACCGACTCCTACGAGGGCAACGTCGAGAAGGCGATCGAGCTGCTGAACGGCGTGCTGGCGACGGAGATCGTCTGCGTGCTGCGCTATCGCTTCCACGCCATCACCGCGACCGGCATCGCCAGCAGCGTCCGTATCGCTTCCTGGTAAGAAAGCAGTGTCGGAAGAATTCGAAAATCCCATGCGTCAATGACCGTATCTTGCGGGTACGTCTTCACCATCAGCAGCCGCGCCGTCAGGTGCTCGTCCACGTGCGAGTACATCCAGTGGTCGCCCTCCGCCCTGACCTGTTCCAGCTCCAGCGTTCCGCCAGGATAGATCTTCGCCAGCAGCACGAAGCCCATATTCACAGGACGCAGCACCCTCGCTTCAATTCGCGCAAGGTGTCGCGACTTCGCATCGATCCATACCCGACCCTCCAGCCCCGTCAACGCATCGGCAACCATCGTCGGTGGGTGAAACGCCGGGTTCGGATGGAAGTCCAGCACCACCTGCCTCCCCTCCGCGCCCTTCCTTTGCGGCTGCCCCGGAGCATAGCTGTAGATCATCGCCTGCGGCATCAAACCCACCAGCTTGATCACCGAATCCCGCACGCCGCTGTCTCTGCGGCGATGGTTCAGAAACTCATCCCGAGACGCAATCGCATCCTTCAGCCGAGCCTGCTCTGCGGCATCCTCCTTCGCACTCAGCGGCTGCCCATTGCGTTTCACCAGCCGGGCAACATGTCCCTCGCGA
>JAQNCU010000183.1 GCA_029077775.1 Acidocella sp.
TTATTTGCTCTGCGTGACTGATTATTTCTGAAAACACGACAAATCCAGACAAAATCCGCGCTTAATAACTAAATTTACGCGCTTTTTGAAAACCGTTTACAGCTTCAGCCGGACAAGGATTTTGGCTGGGGCAAGGGCAAGGACAACGCGCGGAAACTTGGCTATGCGGATGAGTGGCTTGATCGCTTGCCCGAAGTCGTTTGGGTAGAACCACCGCTTCACGTCCTACACCGCGAGCAGATAACCCAGTACCATGCCCAGCAAAATCACGAAGAACAGCGTAGGCGGCGCGACGAAACCGGGGCACCGTTAAAGTGAGCTTCATCAGCCTTTTTCACCGGTCTGGTTCAGTCTTCCAATTCCATCCGCGAGTCGTATTCGCCGCGTTGTGCTACACCATTCAATCGTGCACGCTTCAGCAAGGCCTGCTGCGCAATGGCAATGTTCTCCGCTTTACCCCGCCAGGCTTGCAACACTGGCTGTTGCAGGGCGCGTCCGTAGGAAAACGAGAGTAACCAGGGCTCATGAGGAAAAGCGGCATTCATGGCGTTGAGGTTGGCGGTGGACTCTTCCGGCGTCATGCCGCCCGAGAGAAAATTGATGCTCGGCACCGCCGCTGGTACACAGCGGCGCAGCACCCTTATGGTCGCTTCGGCAATCTCTTCAGCACTGGCCCGTTTGGAATGCTCCTTACCCGGCAACACCATATTGGGCTTAAGCACGATCTGTTCGAGCACGACGTGATGGCGATGCAGAGCGTGGAAAATTTCTTTCTGCACGGCTTCGGTCACTTCGGAACAGCGTAACAGGCTGTGGTCGCCGTCGATTAACACTTCGGGTTCGACGATGGGCACGAAACCTTGCTCTTGGCACACCGCCGCATAACGGGCCAGCATTTCAGCATTGGCGCTGATGCCAACAGATGAAGGATTGTGATCACTGATCTCGTAGACCTCACGCCACTTGGCGAAACGCGCGCCCTGACTTTTGTAGCGTTGCAAGCGCTCGGCCAACCCGTCCAAGCCAAAGGTAATGAAATCGCCGGATGACAGCGCCAGCGGTCCCTTGCCCTTATCCACCTTGATACCGGGAACAATACCCCGCCGCGCCAACAACTCAGGCAGCGGCGTGCCGTCATCGGCGGTCTGAGCGAGAGTTTCCTCGAATTCGATCACGCCACTGATGTACTCCTCAATGCCGGGGGCAGTAAACAGCAGGGCGCGGTAAGCGCGACGGTTCTCCTCGGTGGATTCCACATTGATCGGCGCAAAGCGCTTGGCGATTGTCGGCTGACTCTCGTCTGCGGCAAGAATGCCCTTGCCCGGTTGCACCATCTGCTTGATGGTGACCTGGAGTTCGTCTGTAATGCTCATGGTTCATCTCCTGTGATGGAGGGTGGCGATAGCCGTTACGCTATCTTCACGCTCTCATTTTCCCTTAGCCTCCCATTACACACTCACTCGGCCAAGGCCAAGTTAGCCGCCATTTCGGTGAGAGCCGAGTCGATTTCTGCCTCTGCGGCGAGCCAGTCTGCGACATGATCTCCACCATCCGATGAACCCCGTTTTTGGGCACGGAAATACGCCGCTTCAGCAATCATTCTGTGACGCTCATCGTGAGATATGGCGATTTTCTTGTGGCTTTCCTGAGCAGAATTTTCAACAATCGTTTTCCGTGTCACCCTTCTTTTTTGCGGCAATGTACCTGTCTTTTCCATTTCATTCTCCTTGATTCCGCTGTTGTCATTCGAGCATGTATTGCCCGGCACCGAAAGCAGAGCCGAATGTTCATTTTATCCCCAAATCAGGTCATAAAACATGGCGCAGATCAAAGCAGGACTCGCGTGATGTCCATTTTTTCAGCTTACCTCATCCCGTCGGGCGAACGGCCCATGCGTTTTTCCACCGCCAGCACATGCTGGGGGGGGTGGCGAGTACCATATCCGGATCGAGACTCATGGAGTCGATGCCGATTTCCACATGCCGAAAGAATATGGGGCTGCCAAGTGAGCCCGCCACGCGAGATTGATGCTAAAGCTTCTTCACCCCCATTTTACTCAGCGCCGTCTTTGCAATGACGTCAACAGTTCCAGCAGGGCGACGAAGATATTCAGGATATCCAGATAAAGCGCGACCACGATCAGCACCGGCCGGGTTTCACCCCCGCGCAGCAACCGCTGGGTATCGATCAATGTGTAGCCGGCGAAGATCAGCAGCGCGGCCGCGGCAATGGCGAGTTGCAGAACCGGCATCCTGAGCCAGAAATTGGCGATGCCGGCTAGGATAATAATGATCAAACCGGTCATCAGGAAACCGCCCATGATACTGAAGTCGCGTTTACTGACGGCGGCATACAGCGACAGCCCGGCAAAGATAACCGCAGTGCCGCCGGCGGCTTCGGCAACGATCTGCGGACCGTTGACGAGTTGCAAAGTGACAGCGATCGCCGGTCCCAGACTCAACCCCATCAGCCCTGTGAAGACGAACACCAGAGGCAGGGCGATGGGCTGATCGCGAGCACCGGTCATCAGCACGGCAAACAGCGCAGCGAAGGCCAGCAGCATGAGAATAAAAGGATGTTGATAGGCGAATGACAGACGCATGCCGAGAAAAGCCGTCATGGCGGAGACGCCCACGGTGGCCGTCAGCAGGCTGTAAGTCTTGCTGACTATATCGCTGGCCGGACGGGTGGCGAGTGATGCAATGCCAAATTCTGTATTCATAGTCATGATGCGGACTCCTTGAGAAATTGCTTGCACAGAGTAGTTATGTTTGCGGAGCTGTCGCTGTATGCCGCCGCCTGTTGCGCTTCAATTACGCCCTGTCGGCTCAGGGAAACATCCACCCAGCCGGTAAAGCGGTTTTGCAGGTTCCAGACCGACTGGCCGTGCCTGACCAGAAACAGTCGGCTCACAAGTTTTGCCTCTGCGGTTTGCGCACATAGGCGGCCGTGCCAGAAAAAGTGCTCGTCACAGCCAGGGACTGCCCGATGCGTGGCGTCTGATGGCATCTCTCCATCCGTCCGCTCCACGCAGTCGACCCGATCGCGATGTGGCTTGTGTAAAGCGTCACGGTCAGGTCATCGCAGCAACGATTCATGATGACGTGATTTTGCGTAACGACAAGCCGATGACAACCAGCGCCCAGCCATCGAACAGCAGACTGATGCCCACGTACAGACCCACCAGCCACAGGGAAGTAACTGGCCAGCCGATCAGAAACAGCATGGCCAGCAGGATCGAGGTGACACCATTAAAGACCATCCAGCCCCAGCCTCTGGCAGGATGGATCGACTGGGCGAGGGCGAAGCTGCCAAAGGCATCCAGCAACAGATAAATTGCCAACATCAGACCCACTGCCGCCACGCCGGATACAGGAGAGAACAGCATCAGGCCACCGGTAATGAGCAGCAGGGTCGGTTTGAGCCAATCCATGACGTTCTTCGGGCTATATTTATAGGTGTGAATAGCCCATAAGATACCGCCAACAATCAACAGCCAGGCGACAAAGATCGCGGTGCCCAGGGACATCACACCCGGCAGAAAAATACCCGCCGTTCCCAGCAGAATCAGCAGAATCCCGGTGATAAGGGTATATGGCCCGAATTTATCGAGGACTTTTTCATTCATGGGGAAAGGGTTCATTTTGTTCTCCTGATTTAGGGGTTCGAACGTAGCTCAATAGTATTGCACCGATACGATATTTCCATTTCTTGTGGCGATTCTGACAAGCTGTTTCATGAGACGTTTATCTCGGCAATCGGTTTCATGATTTTTGATTGTGCGACAGGCGCTTTTCCACCTCCAGCACATGCCGGGTAGTTGCGAGTACCGTATCCGGATCGAGACTCATGGAATCGATGCCGATTTCCACCAGATATTCGGCCATCTCTGGATAGTCCGATGGCGCCTGTCCGCACAGGCCGGAATGGCGGCCATTACGTTTGGCGCCCGTCACCGCGAGACGGATCATCTCCTTTACGCCGGGATCACGCTCATCGAAATCGAAGGCGACGATTTCCGAATCGCGATCCACGCCCAGCGTCAACTGGGTCAGATCGTTGGAGCCGATGGAAAAGCCGTCGAATAGCGTTGCGAAGGCATCGATCTGAATGACGTTATTGGGAATCTCGCACATGACGTAGACCTCCAGGCCGTTTTCGCCGCGTTTGAGGCCGTTAGCGGCCATGGCCTCCAGCACTTTTTCGCCTTCCTGTACGCGCCGACAAAAAGGGATCATCAATATTACATTCGTCAGACCCATCTCGTCGCGCACCCGCTTCATGGCCGCGCACTCCAGTGCAAAACCTTCGGCATAAGCCGGGTGGGTGTAGCGGGAGGCGCCGCGGAACCCGAGCATCGGATTGTCTTCTTCCGGTTCAAAATATGTACCCCCCAGCAAGGTAGCGTATTCATTGCTCTTGAAGTCACTCATGCGCACCACACAGGGTTTCGGATAAACCGCTGCGGCAATCGTGGCAACGCCTTCGGCAAGCGTCTTGACGAAGAAATCCGCAGGGCCATCGTAAGCAGTGCAAATAGCAGTGATTTTCTCCCGGGTTGCCTCATCCACCTTTTCCGGGTGTTTGAGCGCCATCGGGTGCACCTTGATATATTCATTCAAACGGGGTGGTCGGTTAGCTCCTCCACCCCCAATATGTTGTGATTTTGTATTATTGGAAAAAAGAAAATAACCGAGTATTTATTAATATTTACAATTAGTTATTGAAATTCAACTTCCTCCCCGATATCTACATATAGACACAGGATGAGCTAACCGACCACCCCGTTACTGTAATTTAATTTTTCATTTAAAATCAACAGAGTAAGATTTTTAGGGTAATCGGCGGTATCCAGTGTCTACAAGGGTTCCGCAGTTACCACTAATTAATAGTGACATAGCCATAAAATTAGTCAAGGAATCCCGATGTATCGCTTAATCCTGGTGGGCGGCGTCCATGCGCAATTGAGCGTGCTTGCTTTGCTGGCGTGGCAGATGCCTGACATCGAAGTGACACTGGTGACCCCCAGCCCGCAACAGATTTATTCCGGCATGTTGCCGGGCTGGATGGCAGGGGATTATCGGTTGGATGAATGTCGGATCGATCTGCGCCTGCTGGCACGCGCGGCCAATGTAAGGTTGATTCAAGCGCAGGTGGTTGGCATAGATGCCCTACAGCAGCGGGTTACGCTGTTCGACGGTACGCAGCTTGGTTATGACGGACTATCGCTCGATGTCGGCAGTGAGACACACACGGCAACCTTTGCGGCTGCGGGAGAACGTTTATTGCCAGTCAAACCGCTAGGTCAATTTATCGAACGCTAGCCTCATGTGGTTCGCGCCGCTACCGCACAGGATGCCTACCGCCTCGTCATCGTGGGCGGAGGTGCAGCCGGGGTCGAATTGGCTTTTGCCACACAGTATGCGTTCGTGACGCAGCAGTGCCGCCAAGCTGCGGTCACACTGGTGGCATCCGCACACATGATATTGCCGAGACATGCTGCGAGCGTGAAAGCCCGCACACTACGATTACTTCAGCAGCTCGGCATTAGGCTCATACAGGGACAGTCGATGGGTGCAGCAGGCGGTATCATCTTTTTGGATGGAAGCTCGCTGCCTGCGGATTGCCTGCTTGCCGCCACGGGTGCGCAACCATTAGCGTGGTTGCGTGATACCGGGCTGGCGCTGGATGAACGAGGCTGTGTGTTGGTTGATGCGCAGCATCGCAGCGTTTCGCACCCAAATGTGTTTGCGGCAGGCGATATGCGTATGCGCAACGATATCAGTCTGCCGCGCTCTAGTGTGCATGCCGTCTTTGCCGGGCCTGTATTGGCGTATAAGCTGCTTGCAAGTATAGACGGACGGGCATTGCAACGCTATCTATCGCCCGCGTAAAAAATCCTTGTACTTGCTTGCAACCAGACCGCAACACGCCATCGCCTCGTGTGGCTGGTTCAGCGCGAAAGGCCACTGAGGGTTGCGTTGGAAAAGCTGTATCGACCGCCGATTCATGCGCAAACACACTCGTCCATTTGTGCAGGCAGCATGACCCATTTCGTACGCGCAGCCCTGTCGCGTCACTTTGTGCGCAACGCACTCAAGATCGCCTTGGTGGTTGGCGCCTTGCTCAATTTGGAGAATCAGGGCGAAAGATTGCTGAATGACGCTACAATCTCGTGGCTGCATCTGTTGTTGAATTATCTGGTGTCGTATTGTGTTACGAGCTTCAGTGCGGCGAAGAACGAGATTGAACTCG
>JAQNCU010000184.1 GCA_029077775.1 Acidocella sp.
GCAGGGAAAGGATCCGCCGCTGTTCCTTATTGCCATGCTGGCTTTGACCCTGCCCGACCTTATATCAGCCACACCATCCTCCATGACATAACACTCCTCATCGGTAATTTGTGAGGTGGTCTACACCAAATATCTCCTACCGCCTTCTCAACAAATCGCCTCTTTCCATAACACCCGTTCTGATGCCGAGATGATGACGTTCCGGGATCCTCCGTCAGTACCGGCCGCGGCAATACGATTTGTGGCGGCTCGTACGAGTTTCCGGGCAGAAATCAGACCAATTTTCTGATCGTCGGTGAGGCCTTAAATCGCACGGTTTTCCCGGCCTTGACCTTAACTGGCGCGCCGGTTCGCGGATTAACCCCCTTGCGCGCCTTGGTTTTGCGGACGGTGAATGTTCCAAAAGTCGGGAGAGTGAATTTCCCGTTCTTCTTCAACTCAGCCACGATGGCATCGATCACGTCGGCTGCTGCACGATTGGCCGAGACGCCGGTGATGCTGGATGAGCTTTGGATAACATTTGCGATAAATGCTTTCGACATAACCTTTTCTGTCTCCCTGTATTCGGCCCGAGTTGTTAATGAAGATCATTCTTTTTGAAAAGACCCGGATAGATTCGTGGATCCGCGGCACTTATGAGGTTTCAGAAGCGAGGTACTGTTCAAATGGGGTTGACCAACGGCCCGGACAATCCGCTAGCGCGCGAGCCATATATTCGAAGGCAATCAATTGATACACCGCATAGGCGGCGGATGAAGGCAACAAGGGGGGGGGTGGATAACCAAATCAGAATTGATATTGGCAGATGCGAAGCATGCCTTGCCAACGTAAGCTGGGCGGTAGTGACGCTTCTGACAGCTTCATCAAAAAATTCGAATAGTCGAGATCGCTTTCAGAGTGCAGACAAAGTGGCAGACCGAAGTGAGTAGTGCCCGTCTGCGGGTTTAGGACTGGTTCAAGCGCGGCGGCGATACCTTATCGCAGCCCCAAGAAACAGGAGGCCGGTTCCGAGAAGGATAAGAGAACCTGGTTCCGGGACATTCGTTGACCCTTCCCCGATAAACGCCGTTCCGTATGCTGCGCCCAATCCACTGCCGCTATAATTAAACAGAGGAGTGAGAACTGCGTTTGCCAAGTTTACGCTATATACCTCTGTGTTGTCGACAGCGTACATTGTTTGCCCATCATACGCGAGGCCAAAGACGCCGGAGAGTTCCTTTCCTGAGATTGTAAAGGGAGCGACGGTAGACTTGTTCGTGACGTTTACAAGTTCGTCGGCGCCATTACTACCGATCCCCGCTTCGTATAGGGCAGCATTTGCGAAAGCGAGGTCGCCGGCCGATTCTTCAGTGCTCTGGGTGTAAGTCCCGACAGCTCCGTTTGTCGTGTTAATGGAGTATATGTTTTTTGTCGTGCCGTTGGCAGCCAGCAGGTTCGTGCCGTTGCCGATTAAGGCATTCATCGAGCTGATGCCGCCGCCATATGTGACCACATTTGTTGATTTACCAGTGTTTGTATTGATCGAATACAGACCTGTAAAAGTGGTTCCGTATAGGGTGCCTGAAGATGCAAAACCCAAATCGGTCAGGCTAGCGCCCAGTCCAGTATTGTGGACGGAACCCGCGACGACCGAACCGGTTGTTATATCTACCTGTCCAATATTACCAGTGCTATCATCGACATATAGGATAGTGTCGGCGCGGGCAGCGGAGGCTGCCGCAAGAGCGCCTAACGCAAAGACGGTCGCTACCGCAATCAACTTTTTTGAGACCATTTTCGATACTCCTCTTTGAAGATTTGGCGAATGTATCTCGCCGAAGTAATAAGAAAGCAATAATTATGCCAAAACGATATCTAATTGAAAAGTACAGGATTTCCTTGTTTGCTGCCCATAAACAACGTGAAAGTGTAAAGAATCCCAGACAATCGTTTCGAAATACGCACAATCGAAAGTTAGAGGGGTATTTTTATTCTTAGAACCCGACTCGAAATTCAAGCGTGTCGGATTTTCGGCCTTGCCAATCGTCGCATGATCAGGAAGGCGAGCGCCAGTTGCAACCAAGCGAGCGCCGAGTTGATCGTCGCTTCAAAGTCCTTTGACAGGCGACGCGCGCGGTTGATCCATCCGAGCGTTCGCTCGACCACCCAGCGCTTGGGCAACACGACGAATTCCTTGACCTTCTTATCGGTCCGCTTGACGATCGTTACGGTAATGCGGCTGGCTTCGAACGCCGCTCGCTGCGCCTCATCGCCTTGATAACCCCCGTCAACGAAAGCCATTTTCACCCAAGGGCTCTTGCGGCGAACGGCCCCCAGCAGCGGCGCGAGTGCGTCGCGGTCTTGCGTGCTGGCTGCGGTGATCTGGCATTCGATGGGCAGTCCGAGCGTATCAACGGCGAGATGGCGCTTGCGGCCCTTGACCTTCTTGCCGGCGTCGAAGCCGCGAGGACCGCCGGCCTCTGTCGTTTTGACTGATTGGCTATCGACCACCACGGCGCTCGGCGTGGCCTCGCGGCCCTCCGCCTCGCGCGCGGCCATCACGAGAACTGAGACGATTTGCGCCCACAGGCCGCTGTCGCGCCAAGCGTAAAACCTGTTCTGCACGGTCGTGAACGGCGGAAAATCCTTTGGCAGGTATCGCCAGGGACAACCGCAGCGGATCAAATAAAACAAAGCATTTAGAATGGCTTGTGGATCCGTCTGCTTACGCCCGCGCCGTTTCGCCGGCGGCAGAAGCGGCGAGATCAAAGCAAACTCCGCCTCCGACATATCGCTTGCATAGCGCGCCCGAATGACATCATACTTCGCCCGATCGGCCTCGTTCCAAGGCATCGCGAATCTCCCCAAGTTGTTGCAAACCCAGGGAATCAAGACCTACGAGGCCGGTCAACCGAATTTTAGGTCAGGCTCTCAACGGTGTGCCGCCCTCACCGATCGAGATAATCGCAGACAAATCCCTCTCATGCCTATTACATATGTTCCACATATATCTCCCCTTGAACGATGAGGGCGCAGATGGTTGGAACAGGTAACTATGGCCTTGGCTTGGACCATTCCGCTGGTAACAGCTCCGCCGTACCGTCGGATGGCGCGCCGGGGGTGGGAAGGTCAATCCCCACTGGGCTCCAACTCGAAGGCCTTGACCTTCCCATTATGGTAATCACCAGATGACCTATGGAGTCGTTCACTAAAGTGTTCGACAAGGGAGATTGTGATGAACACCACAGATGTGGTCGCCAGGACGACCCCAGAAACCCCGCAGGGAGGCAATTCCACGCGGATCGATCTCGGTGTCGAGGGCATGACCTGCGCCTCCTGTGTCGGAAGGGTTGAGCGGGCGATACAACGCGTGACGGGGGTTGCAGAGGTCGCCGTGAACCTGAGTTCCGAACATGCGCAGGTCACCTTCACCAATGCGCGGATGGACATAGAGGCGGTTGCCGCAGCAATCGAGAAAGCAGGATACCGTGTCGCGCACCGCGATCTCGAACTGGCGATCGACGGTATGACATGCGCCTCCTGTATCGCGCGGATAGAACGCGCGTTACAAAAAGTGCCCGGCGTCCTATCCGTAGGGGTTAACCTGGCAAATGAGATAGCGCATGTCAGCGGTATCGGTCTGGATGAGGCAGTGCTGATCACGGCTGTAAAGCAAGCCGGTTACGGTGCCAGATTGACCGGGAAAAACAGCTCGGAAGACGATACCAAGCAGCGCGAGTCCCGTTCGGCCCTAGTCCATGTCGGCATTGCCGCCCTTCTGACCGCGCCTCTATTCGTCGTCATGCTTCTGCACCTTGCCGGCAATCCCGCCGGAATGCCTGGCTGGGCGGCATTGGCACTCGCGACGCCGGTGCAATTCTGGCTGGGAGGCCGCTTCTACCGCGCCGGTTGGAGAGCCGTTCGTGCGGGTACCGGCAACATGGATTTGCTGGTAGCACTCGGTACTTCGGCGGCCTACGGGCTCAGCCTATGGCTACTGATCCGCGCCTGGATCGCAGGCGCGGCAGCCCCTTCTCTCTATTTCGACTCATCGACGATCGTCATCACGTTGATATTGTTCGGGAAATGGCTTGAGGCGCGGGGCAAACGGCAAACCGGCGAGGCATTACGGGCGCTAACCGCGCTGCGGCCGGAGCAGGCACGTCTGCGTGAAGTCAATGGTACAGAGCGTGAGGTACCGGTCGGGCAAATTGTCGTAGGTGATGTCGTGATCGTTCGTCCCGGTGAACGTATTCCGGTGGACGGGGTGATCCGCGAGGGAGAAAGCGCAGCCGACGAATCTATGCTGACCGGCGAGAGCTTGCCAGTTCGGAAACAGGTTGGCGACAAGGTGATCGGCGGTGCAATCAACGGAGAAGGGCGGCTCGTCGTTGAGACAAGTGCAGTCGGTGCAGAATCGGCGCTCTCTCGCATCGTCCGCCTGGTCGAGAACGCGCAGGCAGCGAAGGCCCCGATCCAGAAGCTGGTCGATCGGGTAGCCGCAGTGTTTGTGCCTGTTGTTCTGGGTATCGCCGTGGTGACATTCCTTGCTTGGTGGCTTTTGACGGGTCAGGTTGAACACGCGATCCTGTCGGCGGTTGCCGTGCTGGTGATTGCCTGCCCCTGCTCGCTCGGGTTGGCGACGCCGACCGCGGTGATGGCGGGAACCGGGGTTGCTGCGAAACACGGCATCCTGATCAAGGATGCTGAAACCCTGGAAATCGCCCACCGGATCGGCACGGTGGCATTCGACAAGACCGGCACCCTGACCGAGGGCAATCCGTCGGTGGTTCGGCTCCATGCCGCAGAAGGCTTGTCGGCCACGGAAGTGTTGCGTCTTGCCGCGGCAGTCCAGCGGGACAGCGAGCATCCGCTGGCCAAAGCGGTGCGCACGCGGGCACAAGCGGATGGTATCCAACCACCCGCCGCCACCGATGCCAGAACTTTGCCCGGGCGAGGCATGAAGGCCAGCGTCGAGGGCAGGGAGCTGGTCGTCGGATCGGGGCGGATAATAGAGGAAAACAGTCTCGACGATATGGGGCTTTCTGTCCACGCGGCACAGCTAGAAAGCGAGGGAAGAACCGTGTCATGGCTTATTGAGGTGGGATCCCGCCCGCGCGTCCTCGGCCTGTTTGGCTTCGGGGATTCCCTCAAGCCGTCCGCGCGACAGGCGGTTGCCGCCCTGCATGATCTGGGACTGCGCGTTACGATGCTCACCGGCGACAATCCGGGAAGCGCACGGGTTGCCGCCCATGTACTCGGCATAGACGATGTACAGGCAGAAATCTTACCCGAGCACAAAGCTGAGGTTATAACCGCCCTGCAGCAAGGAGGACGCATCGTCGCCATGGTGGGCGATGGTGTAAACGATGCGCCAGCGCTTGCGCAAGCCGACCTTGGCATCGCCATGGGAACCGGCTCCGATGTAGCAATACATACCGCTGGGATGACCCTCATGCGCGGCGACCCCGCACTTGTCGCAGACGCAATTGATATCTCCCGCCGCACTTTTTCCAAGATCCGTCAGGGGCTGTTTTGGGCCTTCTTCTACAACGCAGTAGGGATTCCACTTGCGGCCCTCGGCTATCTCAGCCCGGTGATCGCCGGCGCGGCCATGGCCTTCTCCAGCGTCAGCGTCGTCTCCAACGCGCTACTGCTGCGCCGGTGGAAGCCAGCCGAACGTGATGTTCGGATCGTTATGTCAGAACCCCACGTCCAATCTTCGAGTGCAAGCCCGAAAATCCGGAAAATCGCGTGAAACTATGCGCCCTCTTCATACGAGCGAGGTCATTATGCCGACGACTATCAGCGATGCGGCCAAACAATCCGGCGTCTCCGCAAAAATGATCCGTTACTACGAGAGCATAAAGCTCTTGCCTGCTGTTGATCGCACCGAAGGCAATTACCGGGCCTATGCTGAAAGGGATATCCAATCCCTTCGGTTCATCAGGCGGGCGCGTGATCTCGGCTACTCGATCGCCGATATCGAACGTTTGCTCTCGCTATGGCGCAATAAGATTCGCTCCAGTGCCGATGTAAAGCGCTTGGCCCTCGATCACGCCGCCTCCCTCCGCGACAAGATCACCGAGATTGAGGCGATGCTGCGAGCCGTGCAGCATCTCGCGGATCATTGCCGCGGTGATCATCGGCCGGACTGCCCGATCATGGACGATCTGGCGGAGGGGCCGACAACATCAACGCAGGACCCGGATTCCCGTGCTCCACGAGGCGGGCGCAGCAGGAACGC
>JAQNCU010000185.1 GCA_029077775.1 Acidocella sp.
CTTATCTTCCCGCCTCCCGCAGGGCTTATCTGCGGGTTGAGGAGTTCGCGTCCTCGGTGACCTATCGCTGCGATAAACTGGGTCGGGAACTGGGTGCCGCCGCCATCCTTAACACTGATGACAGCCTGGCACTCTGGGCCGAAATCCGAGACGCCGCACCGCTCAAAGGCCTTGAGGCCCTGTGGCGCGTTTCCGTGCCGCCCTCTGCCGGGCCCAGCATTCTCGAAAATCTCGCCAGGCTCAATTTATCAGGGTTCCTTGATTGGGGCGGTGGCCTCGTCTGGCTGGGCGGGGCCGCCTCCACTGAAAACCATGATGCCGTCACACGCGCGGCACAGGGAGCAGGCGGGGTGTGGTGGCTGGTGCGCGGACCAGAGCCATTGCGCGCGGCGGTGGATGTGTTGCCCCCGGAATCCCCGGCGCTCGCCGCCATCAGCCAGCGTGTGCGCCACAGCTTCGACCCGCGCGGCATCCTCAACCCCCTCAAACTCCGGGCCGCCTGATCATGCAGACGAATTTTTCCCCCGCCCAGCTCGCCGACCCTGAGATCGCCGTGGTCAACGATATTTTGCGGTCTTGCGTGCATTGCGGCTTCTGCACCGCCACCTGCCCAACCTTTGTCACACTTGGCGACGAGCTGGATTCCCCGCGCGGGCGCATTTATTTGATCAAGGACATGCTGGAGCAAAACCGCAAAGCCGATGCGCAGGAGGTCCTCCACATCGACCGTTGCCTGTCTTGCCTGTCTTGCATGACCACCTGCCCATCGGGTGTGAATTACATGCATCTGGTGGACCACGCCCGCGTTCATATCGAATCCACCTATTCCCGCCCCATCACTGATCGCTGGCTGCGCGCGGCATTGGCGATGATCCTGCCTTATCCGAAGCGGATGCGTCTCGCCTTGCAGGGTGCTCGCCTGGGGCGGCATTTCGCCGCTTTGCTCCCCACGCGCTTTTTACTGGCGCGGCGTTTGCGCGCCATGCTGGCCCTTGCCCCCGCACAAATGGCCCCGCCACAATCGCTGGGCGGCACCACCCACCCGGCCGTAGGCCAACGCCGCGGCCGCGTTGCGCTGCTGGCCGGGTGCGCCCAACAGGCCATCAGCCCGGCCATCAACACCGCCACCATCGCCCTGCTCAACCGTTTGGGCGTGGAGGTCGTAATCCCCGCCAGCGCCGGGTGCTGCGGCGCTTTGGTTCACCATATGGGCCGCCATGAAGACGCCCTGGCCGCCACACGCCGCAACATCCGCGCCTGGACCGAACAAGCCGATGGCGAGGGGCTGGACGCGATTATCGTCAACACCTCGGGTTGCGGTACGGTATTGAAAGATTACGGCTTTCTGCTCCGCAATGACAAGATGGCCGCCGACGCCGCCCGGATTTCGGGGCTGACACGGGATATCTCAGAATATCTCCTGCAAATCTACCAACCCTCGCGCCCGGCGCCGGGCCTTGTCGTCGGCTATCACGCTGCCTGCTCATTGCAGCACGGCCAACAGATCACCACCGCGCCGAAAACGCTGTTGCGCAAAGCCGGGTTCACGGTCGTCGAGCCGAAAAACCCGCATCTCTGTTGCGGCTCGGCTGGCACCTATAACATCATGCAGCCCGACATCGCCGCCACCTTGCGCACCGCCAAACTTAACACCCTGTTGGCCACATCGCCCGATGTGATCGCTGCTGGCAATATCGGCTGCCTGACCCAGCTCTCGGGCAGCGGCGTGCCCGCGATCCACATGGTTGAATTGCTGGACTGGATGGCGGGCGGCGCCAAACCCGCCAATCTACCCGCAACATGAGGCACGCCGCGTGCGCGTGATCAAGGCCACCGCACATCGCGTGATGGCCTGGAAAAACGGCGGCGGCACCACAACCGAGGTCGCCATATCACCGCCTGGGGCCACCACCGAGACTTTCGACTGGCGGGTCAGCATGGCGTATATTCAAGCCGACGGCGCGTTTTCGCAATTCCCGGGGGTCGATCGCTCCCTCAGCATCTTGGCCGGCGACGGCATTATCCTCGCCGCTTACGGTGATGTTGACGCTGAGCTGACCATGTCAGCCCTACCCCATATTTTCCCGGCGGACATCCCATGCGCCGCAAGGCTGCACGCGGGCCCTGTTGTGGATCTCAATGTCATGACCAGACGCGGCGTGTATCGTAGCAGCGTAACAAAATTGCGAACCACCACCCCGACCAAACTAACCCCAAGTGCCGAGACCACACTTATCTTTTGCTATGACGGCCCCCTTACGGTCGTCTCAAGCACACGCCAACGCCATGTTCAGGCCCGGGATTTTATCATGCTCGAAGCCTCTGATAACGAATTTATCATCCAGTCTGATGGCGCGCGGGACATGTTCGTCATCGAGATTTCGCCCGTGCGCCACTGACCTTGCCCTATCCGCCCGAAATTTTGGCGATTTGGGACTTCATCGCGCTCAAAAGGGCCGAAACCTGCCCGCCATTATCCGTGATCACCGAGGCATAATCATTGCGAGTGGTAATCCGCAGCGATGTCCCGGCAACGATCACATCGACAATCTTCGGTGTCCCGCCAACCTCATCTACGGCCCAGCCGACATCGACCGGGGCCTTGCCCGGGCTGGTGATGGTGGTGTCCACCACGGTGTCATTACCCATTGTCGACGCCCCGTTCACGGTGAACGTAATGCCTTGATAGGCCTTGATCTGATAGGTGATGTTGTAAGACAATAATTGATGAAACGCGGCCAAAAACCGCGTGTGCTGCGCTGGGGTCGCGACGTTTAGATAGCGCCCGAGCACATAATCGCCCACCTGATCCACCGCCACGATCTGGTCGACCAATTGGCGCAACTGGTCAGCCTTCTGCGAGTCACTCGCCGAACTATTAACGATGGTGACAAGTTGCTGCCCCGATTGCTGAATAAAGCTTTTCGCGGCATCCGGCGCAACCGCCTGGGCCTGAGCGGCACCGGCAAACAAACCGAGCATCGGCAAAGCGGCAGTGGCACTTAAAAAATAGCGACGGCGTTGCATGAATTTTGTCCTTCGGGGGTAATAGCAAAGATTGAAGGTCACCACCGGACGCATAGCCAAAAACATCGTCCGCTGATTCCCCTATTGTGCCGGGCGCATTACCCAATCAGGCGGGGTCGGCGTATCGGCCTTATCAATCTGCTGCAATTGTGAGTCAAGACTTTGGCGATAAAGGCTCCGAAATGTGGCATAGGGGTCGAGCGCCGTCGCCTGGATCTGATCGATCGGCTGGATATATTCAGCGCGCGTGTTAACCAGATGCACCCCTGTCTCGGCATACCCGAAATCGCTTAGCGCAGCACTGGCCGGTGCGGCCTCCATCGGGGTTGCGAAAAATTCGACTGGCAGGTTGAGCACATCCCGCGCGCCCGAGGGCCCGAATATCGGCAGATACAAATAAGGCCCGGCGGGAACCCCCCATTCAGCGAGCGTAAGCCCGAAATCCGTGTCGGTCTCCGGGTAGCCTAGTGCCGTCGCAGGGTCGAAAATGCCGCCAATCCCGACCGTGGAATTGATCAGAAACCGGACCAGAGAGGTCCCGGCGTCACGCGGTTTGCCCGACGCCATAAAGTTCAACAGCCGCGCCGGTTCGCCGATATTGGTGACGAAATTGCCGACATGGTTGCGGATGGGCTGGGTGGTGATATCCACATAACCCTGCGCCAGCGGTTTAAAGGCATAACGGTCGATCTTGTCGTTGACGTTATAAAACACCCGGTTGGTCGGCTCCAACGGGTCATTCTGCTGCTCATAGGCCTGGTAATCCGCGGTATCGGACACAGGCGGCGGGGTCGCGCATCCGGCCAACAGCGTGGCGAGCAGCAACGCAGGCGCACCTATATATAAACCTTTTTTAGCGCCGCGCCGCATTTTATCTTTCATTCTGATCAACCGCACCACCAAACCTCCTCTGCGGCGCGCCCGATCCGGGCCGCCCGATTTTGTATATGTGTCTCATCATAGACCAGCTTCAACCTATAGCCCACACGCTGGCACCGTATAAGGCCGGGCGCGGGACTTGCGAAAACCCCGGAGTGCTGTCACCAAACACGCCCGACGGAGCCAAACATGATCCATTCCGCACGCATTGAGACCCTGGAACGCTGGGCCGCCGGGGCCCGGATCGCGCCGCTGCCGCTGCGCGGTGATGCCCCCGCACCAGCCATTTCCTTTGAGTTTTTCCCGCCGAAGACCCCAGTGCTGGAAACCCAGCTTTGGGCCTGTGTGGACCGGCTGGCGACGTTGAACCCGCGTTTCGTCTCGGTCACCTATGGCGCTGGCGGCTCCACGCAGGAGCGTACGCACGCCACTGTGATGCGCCTGGCGCAGGAAACCGCCTTGGTCCCGGCGGCGCATCTCACCTGTGTCGGGGCCACGCGCGCTGAGGTTGATGGCATCGCCCGGCGATACTGGGAGGCTGGCGTCAAACACATCGTCGCCCTGCGCGGCGACCCGCCAAAGGGCGAGGTTTTTGCCCCCTTCCCCGGCGGTTATGATTTCGCCGCCGATCTCGTCGCCGGGTTGAAGCGCGTCGCGGATTTTGAGATCACGGTCGCCGCCTATCCTGAGACCCACCCCCAGGCCACCAGCCCGCAGGCCGATCTCGACAACCTCAAGCGCAAGCTCGATGCCGGTGCAACCCGCGCGATCACGCAGATGTTTTTCGATAACGACGTATTCCTGCGCTTCATGGATCGTGCCTTGGCCGCGGGGATCAAGGCGCCGATTGTCCCTGGCATCATGCCGGTCTCGAATTTCGCCCAGGCCGCGAAATTCTGCGCCGGGTGCGGCACATCGGTGCCGCAATGGATGGCCAACCTGTTCGAGGGCCTGGATGACGATGTTGAAACCCGCCGCATGGTCGCTGCCGCCACCTGTGCTGAGCAGGTGCGGATATTACAGGCCAACGGTATCGACGAATTTCACTTCATCACGCTGAACCGGCCAGACCTGGTCTATGCCATCGCGCGAATCCTCGGTGTAAAGCCGAACAATATCGTGCCGGGGTGAACCAAAGCGACCAATATGACCGATTATCTCTCCGGCCTGAATGAAGCGCAGCGTGATGCGGTGGAAGCCACCGAGGGCCCGGTGCTTGTCCTGGCCGGGGCGGGGACCGGCAAAACCAGGGTGCTGACCACGCGTTTTGCCCATATCCTGCTCTCCAAACGTGCCTTCCCCAATCAAATTCTGACCGTAACCTTCACCAACAAGGCCGCGCGGGAAATGCGCGAACGGGTCGAGCGCATTCTTGGCCAACCCGCCGAAGGGCTGTGGCTCGGCACTTTCCACGCGCTCGGTGCGCGTATGTTGCGCCGTTTCGCCGACCGTGTGGGGCTTGAGCGTAATTTCTCGATCCTCGATTCAGACGACCAATTGCGCCTGCTCAAACAGGTCATGGAGGCCGCGCGCATCGACACCAAACGCTGGCCCGCCAACGCGCTGATGGCGCAGATCCAGAAATGGAAAGACAAGGGCTTAATGCCCAATGACATCCCGGCAGCCGAGGATACCGAGTTCGCCAATGGCCACGCCATCTCATTATATGCCGCTTACCAATCCCGCCTGAAAGCACTGAACGCGACCGATTTCGGCAACCTGTTGCTGCTCACGGTCGATTTGCTCAAGCGGGATGCAGAGGTTCTGGCCACCTACCACCGGATGTTCCGCTACATTCTGGTCGATGAATACCAGGATACCAACCTCGTCCAATATTACTGGCTACGGCTGCTCGCCCAGGCGCATAAAAATATCTGCTGCGTCGGCGATGACGACCAGAGCATCTATTCCTGGCGCGGCGCCGAGATCGAAAACATCCTGAAGTTCGAGCGTGACTTTCCGGATGCCAAAACGGTGCGGCTGGAAGCGAATTACCGCTCCACCGCCCCCATCCTCGCCGCCGCCTCGCATCTCATCGCCCATAACGAAGGTCGGCTCGGCAAAACCCTGCATTCCGGGCGCAATGATTCTGCAGGGGAGAACGTCGAGGTCATCGCCCTGTGGGATTCCGAGGAGGAAGCCCGGATGGTCGGCACGCGGGTTGAGGGCTACCGGCGCGGCGGGGAGAGCCTCGCCGAAATGGCCATTCTGGTCCGTGCGGGCTTCCAGACCCGCGCTTTTGAGGAACGCATGATCACGCTCGGCCTGCCCTACCGGATCATCGGCGGCTTGCGCTTTTATGAACGCGCGGA